>CAZNZH010000400.1:0-5740 GCA_964577445.1 uncultured Myxococcales bacterium | reverse complement strand
CGACAGCTACATCCTGGTCGCCGAGCGCGAGATCGGGCTGCTCGACGACGCGGCCGAGCGGCAGGCGCGCTACCTGGAGTTGGCGAAGCTGGCCAGCGAGCGCATCCGCAAACCGGCGACGCCGATCGCGCTGTGGGAGCGGGTGCTCGACGGCGAGCAGGACCACCCGGAGGCCCTGACGGAGCTGGAGACGCTGTACGAGCGGGAGAAGTCGTACGACCGCCTGGCCGAGATCCAAGAGCGGCGCGTGGAGCTGGTGGACGACCCCCAGGAGAAGGTCGCGCTGCTCGAGAAGCTGGGGCTGGTCTACACGTCGCGGCTCGAGGACGACACCAAGGCGGCCGAGGTCTGGAAGCGGCTGCTGGCCCTCGACCCCGAGCACCGCAAGGCGCAGGCGGAGCTGCGCAAGAAGTACCTCGCCGAGCGCGACTGGGACGGGCTCGAGTGGTTTTTCCGCAACTACGGCACCCCGGCCGAGTGGGTGCGAACGCTTGAGTCGCAGGCGAAGTCCATCGAGGACCCGGAAGAGCAGACGGCCTTGCTCTTCAAGTCGGCGCGGCTGTGGCAGGACGAGCTGGACGACCAGCGACGCGCGGTCAAGAACCTCGAGTCGGTGCTGGAGATCAACCCCGTGCACGCTGAGGCGGCCGGGATGTTGGTGCCGATCTATCGCGAGCTGGAGCAGTGGAAGAAGCTGCCGCCGGTCTACGATATCGTCCTGTCGGCGACCGAGGACCCCGCCGAGCGCCGGCAGTTGCTGCTGGAGCAGGCCGCGATTCACGAAGACAAGCTCGGCGATGACGAGTCGGCGTTCTTCGCGTTCGTCCAGGCCGTCAGCGAGAGCCCCGGCTCAGCCGAGCTGCACCCCGACCTGCGCCGGCTCGCCGAACGCAGCGGCAACTGGGGCACCTACGTCTCGGTCCTCGAGGAGGCGGTCGACCTCATCGAGGACGAGCAGGCGCGTATCGGCGTGCTGCTCGACGCGGGCAGCGTGTACCGCGACCAGATCCACGAGTCGGAGGCGGCGCTGAATGCGTTCACGCGCGTCATCGAGCTCGACGACCAGAACCGGGCGGCCCTGGACGCCATCGAGGTGCTCTACGAGCAGATGGGCGCGTGGGACCAGCTCATCAGCGTCTACGTGAAGAAGGTGAGGATCGCCAGCGACGGCGACGAGCGAAAGGAGGTGCTGTTCCGGCTCGCGCGGGTGTGGCGCGACAAGCTGAGCAGCAACGACGAGGCCGAGGCGATCTACGCCGAGATGCTCGACGATTTCTCCGACGACATCCGGGTCCACGACGCGCTGCTCGCGATTCAACTCGAGGAGTCACGGTTCGCGCCGATGCTGGACGTGCTCGAGCGCAAGCGCGACGTGCTGGCGGCGGCCGGCGCCCCGGCCACCGTGCTGGCCGACCTCGAGTGCCAGCTCGGTATGCTGACCTTCGGCACGCGCTCGGGCAAAAAGGGCGTGTCGGCAGCGGTCGACCACTACGCGGCCGCCCTTGAGCACGATCCGGCGCACAGCGAGTCGGTCGCGCGCGCTGAGGAGCTGCTGGCGGACGCCGGGCAGCGCCTGCGTATCGCCAAGATCCTGGAGCCGATCTACGAGGCCCAGGAGCTGTGGCGCGATCTGGCCGAGTCCCTGGAGATTCAGCTCGGGTTCGCAGCCGACGGCGGCGCGCCGGGCCCGCAGGTCGCGCTGCTGGAGCGGTTGACGACGCTCTACCGCGACCGCTTGGACGACAGAGACCTCGCGTGGCGCAGCTACGCGCGACACTTCCAGCTCAAGCCCGAGCGCCAGGACGTGCGCGAGGCCCTCGAGGGGCTGACGGGCGGGCTGCAGCGCTGGCAGGCGTTGGTCGCGCTCTACACCGAGCTCGCCGACGAGCCCGCGGACCAGCCAACGCGCCTCGCCATCAAGATGGCCGTGGCGCGCGCGTGGCAGACGAAGCTTCACGACCTGGAGCAGGCGCGCACCTTCTACCACAAGGTCTTGGACGAGGAGCCCGAGAACGGAGAGGCCGTCGACCAGCTCGAAGGCATCTACATCGGGCTCGATCGCGGCGAGGACCTGCTGGACATCTTCCGGCGCAAGGTGGAGCTGAGCAACGACGCCGATCAGAAGCTCGACTACCTGTTCCGGATCAGCGACCTCTTGCGCGACGGTCTGGAGCGCTACGACGACGCGGTGCTCGCGGCCCGTGAGGCGCTGGACCTCGTGCCGGGGAATGTGGGCGCGATGCAGCGCCTCGACGAGCTCTTCACCCGCACCGAGCGCTTCCCCGAGCTGGCCCAGGTCATCGAGGACATGCTGGCGGCGGTCTCCAACGACCCGCCGCGCCGCACAGCGCTCCTGGTGCGCCTCGCCGGCATCGAGGAGGCGCAGCTCGAAAACGTCGAGCGCGCCGTGGGGATCTACGAGCAGGTCCTCGACATCGACGGCTCAAACCTCCAGGCCGTCGCCGCCTTGGAGCGCCTCTTCGGCGACGCCGCGCTGGCGCCGCAGATCGCCCCGATCCTTGAGCCCTACTACGACCGCCAGGGCGACTGGCAGAAGCTCATCCAGGTCTACACGGTCCGCGAGGCCCACGCCGATCTCATCAGCGAGAAGGTCGAGTGGCACTACAAGATCGCCGATCTCTACGAGCACTTCGGCGAGCAGCCGGCGCGCGCCTTCGACCACTACGTCATGGCGGCCGACCTCGACCCGGGCAGCGACCGCACCCTCGGCAAGCTGATGCGTCTGTCGGCGATGCTGGGCAACCACGGTGAGCTGGTGGTCCACCTCCAGCGGCTGGTCGACGACATCGACGACGACCACCGGCGCAAGGAGACGCACCGGATCATCGCTGAGCTGGCGCGGGACCGCACCCACGACATCGTGGGCGCCGAGAAGCACCTGCGCGCCATCCTCGACATCGACTCGATGGACGAGGCGGCGGTCGACGGGCTCATCGCGCTCTACCGGCAGACCCACGCGATCGACAAGCTCGTCGACACCATGCTGGCCAAGGCGCCCATGGTGCGCGACTCAGCGGAGCAGCAGGCGCTCTACGCGGAGGCCGGCGAGCTGGCGGCGGACGCGCTCGACGACCCCAAGCGCTCCATCGAGATCTACCAGAACCTGCACGCGCTGGACCCCCAGAGCGACAAAGCCCTGAACGCCCTGGAGGGCCTCTACGAGCGCGTCGAGTCCTGGGACGAGCTGGTCGACGTGTACCGCCAGAAGATCGAGCGGACCGACGACCTCGCCGAGAAGACGCGCGTCGCGTCGCTGATGGGCAACGTGCAGGCGGATCGCCAGGAGTCGGTGGACGACGCGATCCAGACCTGGCGCACCATCTTGGAGTGGGACGCGAACTCGCTGCCCGCCCTCGACGAGCTGGACCAGCTCTATGTCCGGCAGGAGGACTGGTACAGCCTGCGCGAGATCCTCTTGCGCAAGCAGGAGCTGGTCGACGACGCGGGCTGGGTCGACGCCCAGTACCGGTTGGCGCAGCTCTACGCGTCCGACGACCGGCTGGCGGATGTGCGCCAGGGCATCGAGGCCTACCGCGCGCTGTTGGGTCGCCGCCCCGAGCACGACGGCTCCGTCGCTGCGCTTGAGACCATCATCAGCAAGCGTGATGAGCGCGAGCTGGCCTTCGCCGTCCTGAAGCCCGTCCTCGAGGCCCGGGAGGCCTACGAGGACCTCTGGCGCCAGTACGAGGTCATCGCGCAACACCAGGTCGACGACCCGCGGCGCCTCATCGCGACCCTGCACGCCATGGCCGACCTGGCCGAGGGGCAGTTGGGCGATGCCCAGCGCGCGTTTGACGCCTGCGCACGGGCCTTCGCGTCCGACCCGCGCCACGAAGAGAACATCATCCGGCTGGAGATGCTCGCCGAGGAGCACGGGCTGCTCGAAGAGCTCGTCGCGCTCTACGCAAAGGGCGCCGACGACGCCGACGACCCGACCCTGGCGCTGCAGCTCCGCCTGAAGACCGGCGCGCTCTTGATGGACCGCCTGGCGACGCCGGGGCGCGCCATCGAGGTCTACAAGACCATCATCGAGGACAACCCCGACCACAAGCACGCGCTGGAGCGCCTCCATCGGCTGTACGAGAGCCAGGGCCAGGCGGCGGAGTTGGCCGAGATCCTGCGGGTTCAGGCCGACATTCACCTCGACGCCGACAGCAAGACGGCGTTCTTGTCCAAGCTGGCGCAGGTCGCCGAAGGGCAGCTCGGCGACGCCAACGCGGCGTATGAGGCCTACATCGAGATCCTCGACCTCGACCGGCACTCAGACCTCGCGGTGAGCGAGCTGTGGCGCCTCTGCGTCGACGGCGTGCAGCGCGTGGAGATCGCCTACCGCTTGGAGCCGATCTACAGCGAGCGTGAGCAGTGGGACGACCTGCACGCGCTCTTGGAGCTGAAGCTCGACGCGGTCAGCGACGCGGGCGACCGCATGGAGATCATGCGGCGGCTGGCCCTGCTCAACTTGGAGCGGCTGGGCCGCAAGCCCGAGGCCATCCTCTGGTTTGGTCGCGCGTTCCGGCTCGACCCCGAAGACGATTTCCTGCTCCAGCAGCTCACCGACCTCGCGACCGAGGCCGAGCGCTGGGAAGACCTGCGCACCATCCTCATGGACGCGGCGAGCGTGGTCGACGACGAGCACCGGAAGGTCGAGCTGTGGCACCGCGCCGCCGCCACCAGCCGCGACCGCCTGGGCGACTCAGCCGAGGCCGAGCGCGTCTACCGGCTGATCCTCGACGCCGACGCCGGCGACTACCGCGCGCTCCAGGCGGTCGACGCCCTCCTGGTGTCGCAGCAGCGCTGGGAGGACCTCGAGCCGGTCTTGGCGGCGGAGGCCGACGCGGCCGAGTTTGACGACGAGCGGCTGACGCTGCTGATGCGCCTGGCCGAGCTCTACCGCGACCGCCTGGACCGCAGCGACGACGCCGTGACGGCCTACCGCCGCGTGCTCGACATCAACGACATGCACCGGCCGGCGCTCGAGGCCCTCGAGGTCACCTACCGGGCCGGCGGTCAGCACAAGGCGCTGTACGACGTCCTGCAGCAGCTCGCCGACACCGCGCCCAGCGACGCCGCGCGCGTCGGACGGCTCGGCGACATGGCGGAGATCGTGGAGACGCACCTCGGCGAGCCCGAAAAGGCGGTCGAGCTGTGGGAGGAGGTGCTCGCGCTCTCGCCCGACAACGAGCACGGCGTCCACCAGCTTCAGCGGCTGCTGGAAGCCCAGGAGAGCTGGGATTCTCTCGTCGACGCCTACGAGCGCGAGCTGCGCATGGGCTTGGCGGCTCCGGCGCGGCGTCTGGACCTGCACAAGCGGCTCGGCCGCGTGCTGATGGGCCAGCTCGACGACCCCTTCCGCGCGCAGGGCTGGTGGCAGAAGGCTCGCGAGGAGGAGCCCCACGACCGCGAGGCGTTGGAGGCGCTGCGGGCGACCTACCGCGACGCGTTCAACCTGGAGGGCCTCGTCGAGGTGCTCGGGGCGCAGCTTGAGAGCGGCCACTACGGTCAGGACGAGGAGCTCGCCATCTGGCGCGAGCTGGCCGAGATCCGGACGGAGCAGTTGGTCGACGCGCCGCGCGCCATCGAGGCGTGGACCCACGTCGTCACGCTCGCGCCCGGCGACCAGAACGCCGTCGAGAGCCTGGAGCGGCTCTACGAGCAGGAAGAGCGCTGGGATGACGCGGTCGCGCTGCAGCGCCAGAAGCTCACATATGGCGACGACGAC
>CAZNZH010000399.1:0-5741 GCA_964577445.1 uncultured Myxococcales bacterium | reverse complement strand
GTCCTGCTCTGCCGGCCCGGCACCCTGCCCAAGACCACCAGCGGCAAGCTCCAGCGCGCCAGGGCGTCGCAGCAGTACGTCGCCGGCACCCTCGGCACCGAGGGCGTCCGCACCCTGGGCGAGCGCGGCGCCAAGCTCACGGTCGCCATGCACGTCGCCCGCTCCATGGTCAGCCGCGTACGCCACCGGGTGCGCGACCGGGCCTCCGGCATCGTGGAGACCATCCGCCAGGTCACGGGGCCTCGCACCCGCGCCTGAGCGCGCCCAGTCAGCCACCCGTTTCCCCTGTCCCCACTTGCCTCGGCAGTAGCCGAGCCCCGACGGAGCGCCGCCGTGTCCACCCAAGACGAGGTCGAGGTCTCGTACGACGTCTCAAACGATTTCTTCCGGCTGTGGCTGGATGAGAAGATGAACTACACCTGCGCCCTCTACGGCGACGAGGACATCACCCTCGAGGAGGCCCAAAACCGCAAGCTGAGCTGGCTGTCCCGGGCCGCCCGGGTCACGCCTCAGTCGCGCGTGCTGGACATCGGCTGCGGCTGGGGTGCCAACCTCGAGCACCTGGCCAAGGTCGAGGGCGTGCGCCACGCGACCGGCCTCACGCTGAGCCGCGAGCAGCTCTCGGAGGTCAAGGCCCGAAACCTCCCGAACGTCGAGGCGTTGCTCTGCGATTACCGCGACTTTCAGCCGACCGAGCGCTACGACGCGATCATCTCCATCTGCATGATGGAGCACATCTCGACGCCCGAAGAGGCGCGCGAGGGCAACCACCTGTCGCTCTACCGCGACTACTTCAAAAAGGCGCACTCCTGGACCAACCCGGGCGCGTGGTTTGGGCTTCAGACCATCCTGCGTAACCGCGTGCCGCGAAACCGCGCCGATCTCCAAGATCTCGGCTTCGTGACCTACGCGATTTTCCCGGGCGGCCTCTCGCTGCGCCTGGAAGACGTCATCCAGTCCGTGACGCCCTACTGGGAGGTCATGGAGGTCCAGACCCGCCGCGTCGACTACCAGAAGACGTGCGCGGAGTGGCTCGCCCGCATGCGCAGCCACGAGGCCCACATCCGCGACCGCTTCGGCGATCAGGTCTTCGACGACTACGACCGCTACCTGCGCACCTGCGTCCGGGCCTTCGACCAGCACTACCAGTCGCTGGCGCAGTACGCCCTCAAGCGCATCGACTGAGCCCGGCTCAGCCGCCCCCAACACACCCCACCCAGACCCATCTCAGGAGAGCTCCGTTGAACGACTCCGAAATCATCACCCTCTTGACCCAGGCCCTCAACTCCGTCGCCCCCGGCTGGTCCAAGGACGTCAAAGAGCTGCGCATGGACCTCAAGATGCGCGACCTCTCGATCGACTCGGTCGCGACCATGGAGATGGTCGGCTTCGTCGAAGAAGAGATCGGCGTGACCTTCCCCGACGAGGATCTGGCGCGAGTGAGCAAGATCGGTGACCTGGCCACCCTCATCCGCGAGGCGCGGAAGTAGGTACGGGCGATGGCAGCCACATCGGAAGAGGGTTCGGAGCGGCCGGAGGCCATCCGCACCGTGGATCGACCGGAGCCCATCGCCATCGTCGGCATGGGCTGTCGCTTCGCGGGCGCGGGCGATCTGCACGCCTACTGGCGGCTGATCGTCGAGGGGCGCGACGCCTTCGGGCCTGTGCCGGCGGACCGCTGGGACGCCTCGGCGTTCTTCGACGCCAACCCGCGCCAGGCCGACAAGAGCTACGCGCCCACCGGCGGCTTCATCGCCGACGTGCGCAGCTTCCCGGCCATCGCACTCCAGATCCCGCCGCGCCGCGTGGAGGTCATGGACCCCCAGCAGCGATTCGCGCTGGAGACCGCGCTCGAGGCGGTCGAGGACAGCGGGCGCAGACCCTCCGACCTGCCCGCCCGCACCGGCGTTTACGTCGGCGTGACGGCGGTCGAGTACCGCACGCTGTCGGCGATGCGCATCGGCGCGCAGTTGATGGCCAGCGGCGCCTTGGGCCAGGCACCACAAGACGCCGAGGTCTTCGCCCGCGCCGTGGAGCGCATGGCCCCGCCGCGGCCCTTCACCGCCCCCGGCCTCTTGGCCAACATGGTCGCCGCGACCGTGGCCCAGGAGCTGCGGATCCACGGCCCCGCCTACACCACCGACGCCGCCTGCGCCTCCGCCCTGGTCGCGCTCAACGACGCCGTCATGTCGCTGCGCACCGGCGCTGTAGACGCCGCGCTGGCCGGCGGCGTCTACCTCTGCCTGACCCCCGAGCACCACGTCGCGTTTTCGCGCATCGGCGCCATCTCGAAGTCCGGCCGCTGCCTGCCCTTTGACGCCCGCGCTGACGGCTTCGTGCAGGGCGACGGCGCCGGCATGGTGCTGCTGCGGCGGCTGTGTGACGCCGAGCGCGACGGCGACCGCATCTACGCGGTCATCCACGGCATCGCGACCAACAACGACGGCGGCGGCGAGGGCCCCATGGCGCCCGTGCGCTCCGGCCAGGTCGAGGTCGTCCGCGCCGCCTGGCAAAACGCCGCGATGGACCCGGCGCTCACCGGCTACGTCGAGGCCCACGGCACCGGCACCGCGGTCGGCGATCAGATCGAGTTCGACGCGCTCTGCGAGGCCCTGGGCGACGGCGTGGGGTCGGTCGCCCTCGGCTCGTCGAAGGCCAACGTCGGCCACACCATGTCCGCCGCGGGCATCGCGGGGGTCATCCGCGCGGCCCTGGCCGTCCACCACAAGATCCTGCCGCCCATGGCGGGCTTTGAGTCCGCCAAACCCGAGATGGGGCTTGAGGGCCGGCCCTACTTCATCCCGACCGTGGCCACGGCGTGGGAGACGCCTCGACGCGTCGCAGCGGTGAGCTCCTTCGGGTTCGGCGGCACCAACGGCCACCTGGTCATGGGCGACTCTCACTGGACCTCCCGGAGCAGCCGAACCGGCGAGCAGGCCGAGCTCACCCTCCTGTCCGCCCCCGATCTCGGGCGACTCCGCGATCTCGCGGCGCGCACCGCGAGCGCGGTCGAGGCCGACCCGACGATCACCCCAGCCGGGTTGGCCCGGGCCTGGTCCGTCCGCCGCGCTCAGCCGGCGCGCGCGGGCCTCATCGCCCGAGACCGCGCCGAGCTCATCGCGGGCCTCCGCGCCATCGCCGAGGGCCGCCCGGCCGCCGGCACCGTCGTCGGCGAGGCGCCCGAGACCCCGCCGAAGCTGGCCTTCCTCTACCCGGGCCAGGGTGCCCAGCGCCCGGGGATGCTCGCCGACGCCTGCGAGCGATTCCCCGATCTGGCAGACACCATCAGGGAATTTGACGAGATCTTGGAGTCGACGCTGCGCCTGCCCCTGAGCCACCTGCTCTACCCCGAGCGCCGCGCCGAGCCCGTCGACGCCGAGGCCGCCGCCGCCGAGCTCACGGCGACCGAGCACGCCCAGCCGGCGCTGCTGGCCGTGGCGGTCGGCCTGACCCGCGTGCTCGCGCGGGCCAAGGTCCGCCCGGACGTCGCCTTGGGCCACTCGGTCGGCGAGTTCTCAGCCGCGGTGGCCGGCGGCGTCCTCAGCCCCGCCGACGGCGCCCGCTGGGTCAGCGCTCGCGGCGCGGCCATGGCCGAGATCGACGGCGACCCGGGCGCGATGCTCGCCGTGGTCTGCGACGCCGCCTCCGCCGAGGCCCTGCTGGTCTCGGGCGCGGTCATCGCCAACGTGAACCACCCCCGCCAGGTGGTCATCTCCGGCACCACGCCCGCCATCGACGAGGTCACGCAGAGGGCCGCGGCCGCCGGGGTCAAGGTCGTCCGCCTCAACGTCTCCCACGGCTTTCACTCGCCGATCTTCGCGGGCCTCGATCTCCGCAAGGCCGTCGACTCCCTTGAGCTCAGCGCCCCGGTGTTCCCGGTCGCCTCGTGCATCCAGGCCACCCCCTACGCGAGCGCAGACGACGCCCGCGAGGTCTTCCGCGCCCACGCGACCTCGCCCGTGCTCTTCACCCGCGGCCTCGAGCAGTGCCAGGCCCTCGGCGCGAACCTCTACCTCCAGGTCGGCGCGGGCGGCCCCTTGCGCAGCTTCGCCCGCGGGACCCTGCCCGCCGGCCACCTCGGCATCTTGAGCCTCGCCTCAAGCGAAGACCGCGACGGCGGCGCGTCGCTGCTCGAGGGCCTCGCCCAGCTCTACGTCCGCGGCGTCGACGTCGACGTCTCGGGGATAACCGGCGGTGCGGCGGTCGCCAGCGTCCCGCCCACGGTGCTGCCGCGTGAGGAGTACTGGCTCATCCGGGACACGGCGCAGCGGCCGACCCTGACGGCCGGCTCGCGCGACGCCGCGCCCCCAGCCCCGCCCGCGTCGGCCCCGGCGGCGTCCGCTTCCGCGGCTGGCTCGGAGATACCTGGCGATTCGGGGCAGAGCCGCGCCCAACGCGTCCTCGCCGCCGTCGCCCGCGCCAGCTCCTACCCGCTGCACGCGCTCCGCCCGGAGATGAAGCTCGGCGACGATCTCGGCTTCGACTCCATGATGGTCACCGACCTCGCCGAGGAGCTGACCAAGGTCATCCCGGGCGTCGAAGGGATCCCGCGCGAGATCCTCATCAACAGCCCCACGATTCAGGACATCATCGACTTCGCCGAGGCGCCCACCGCCGTGGCGGCCGCCGCCGACGACGACGCCCCGCTGCGCCGCTTCGCCCCGGTCTGGCTCGACGCGCCCTGGCCGACCACCGGCGCGACGCCCTATCCGAGCGGCCTCCGCTACATCCTCGCCGGCCCGGGTGCCGGCGCCTGCGCCCCCGTCGCCGCGGCCCTCGATGCCCGCGGCCTGACCCGCGTCGACCCCAGCGTCCGCGACGCCGATCTCCTGGTCTACGCGGCGTCCTTCGACCCGCCGCTGCCCGTGTCCGCCGTCCTGTCGGGCGAGGCCGAGGCCCCCGACCCCGCCGCCGAGCTCATCGCGCTCCTGGCCGCCCAAAAAGGCAGCCCCGACGTGGCCGTGCTGCGGCGCGACGACGACGTGTTCGCCGAGGCCCTCACCGGCGCGGCCCGCGCCCTCGCCCGCGAGTGGCCCGACTCCCGCGTGCTCTCGCTCCGCACCGACGACGCCAGCGCGCTCTCCGCCGCGCTCACCACGGCGCTGACCTCGAGCGACCGCAGCGTCGACGTCCGCCTGGTCGACGGCCGCCGCCAGGTGGCCGGCACCGCCGAGATCACCCAGGCGCCATCCAGCGATTTCGTCGACGCCTCCGACCTCGTGCTCATCACCGGCGGCACCCGCGGCATCGGCCTCGCCCTCGCCCGCGAGGCCCTCACCGCCGGCGCGCGCTGTCTCTTGCTCAGCCGCGGCGGCGCGTCCCCAGAAAGCATCGCCCTCGCCGCCGAGTTCCCCGGCCGCGTCGAGGCCCTCGCCGCCGACGTCACCTCCCCCGGCGGCCTCCGCGACGCCCTCGCCGGCCGCGCCGTCACCGCCCTGGTCCACGCCGCCGGCGCCCTCGCCGACGGCCCGGTCCAGCAGGTCGCCCCCACACAAGCTCGCCAAGCCCGCCTCGTGAAGTCCACGGGGCTCCTCAACGCCATCGCCGCCAGCGGCCCGACCCTGCGCTCGGTGCTGGTCATCGGCTCCTGGGCCGGCCGCTTCGGCAGCCGCCACCAGGTCAGCTACGCGGCCGGCAACGCCCTGGCCTCGGCGCTGACCGCGGCGCTCCCCGAGCGCCTCCGCGGCGCCGCCGCCGAGCTCGGCCCCTGGACCTCCTCGGAGATGGTCGCCACGATCCCC
>CAZNZH010000398.1:0-5760 GCA_964577445.1 uncultured Myxococcales bacterium | reverse complement strand
GGCGAGGAGCCCGGCCAGCGCCCCGTGATCCACTCGGAGCTGTCTTGCGATGTCCAGCGGTTGCCCGCCCCGGAGGCGCCGCGCCTGTGGAAGCAGCACCTTCTGCTCCATCGCGATGTGGCGCAGCAGCCCGCCGCGAAACGACTCGAACGCCTCGAAGTCGATGGCGTTCGGGAGGGCGTCCGCTCGCTGCAACAGCGCGTCGAGCCGCGCGTGATCCTGCTCAAGAAACCGGTACAGAGGACCGCGCATCATCGCCCGCCCATCCAAGGTGTCGCTGGAGTCCATACCACGTCATCGTGCCTCCCGCGGGGTTCGGGCGGGCGCACCGCGCGCCACCGCCTCGGCCCGCGCGCTCCCGTCACGGGCCGAGGCGCTCTGCCAGCCAGGCCGGGTCGTAGCCGGTGGTGTATTCGGAGCCGACGAAGACCATCGGGATGCTGCGCATGCGCTCGGGCTTGACGCCGGCTTGCCGGGCGAGCTTGCCTTGGCGCTCCTCGGCTTCGGGGTCGGTCTCGACGTCGAACTCGCGGTACTTCACGCCGTTTTCGTCGAGCCAGCGGCGGGTGGTGACGCAGTGCGGACACCAGGAGGTGGTGAACAGGTAGACGTCGGGTTGCTGGGCGGGGCGACTGCGCGTGGGGGCGGTTTCGGCGACCGGAGTCGGCGCCTCGGTTGGCGTCGCCTCGGGCTCGGCCTTGGCTTTGGCCTCGGGCGGCGGCGCGGTGCGGCGTGGCAGGTAGCTGCGCCGCAAGCTGTCGAGGGAGCGCTGGGCCGAGTCGAAGCTGGCCTTGTCGCGCGGGTCGGTCAGCGACTCCAGCGCCCGCTCGTAGCTGGCCTTCGCGCGCAGAATCCACGTCCGCCACGGGTTGGTGGACCCCGACCCGTAGAGCGTGTCGACGCCCGGCTGTCGCGGCGCAGCGCGGTCGCCCTGCTTTCGCAGAAAGTGCGCCGTGGACTCCTGAATCTTCCCCATGGCCAGGGACACATGCCCCGACAGCCCCGTGTGCTCGAAGGACAAGATGGCGCCCAGCACGCGGCTGACGGCGCTGACCCGCTTCAGCTCGGCCTCGATGGCGGCGCGCTCGAGGGCCTTATTGTAGGGCGGCAACACGTCCTTCCAGGCCGCCACCAGCAGGTCGAATGCCTTATTCGGTGCGGCCTGACACGTCGGGTCCGCAGCCAGCAGCGCGGTCAGCGCCTCGGCGATCTTCTCCGCGTCGACCACCGGCCGCTTCATCGCCGCGGCCTTCGCGTAGCGCTGCCCAAGCTCGGTGCACGCTGGCGAATCCGCGCGCACCGCGGGAGCGACGAGCCCGAGCGCCAGCGCCGCCAAGCCAAAGACCACGTCAAACTTCATGGGGCGACCCCGCGGCGTCGGGCGGAAGTGGGCCATCGTGACACGGGGCGCGAGGGGCCGTCCACACCGCGGTCGCCGACGTGGCGCGGGGCCGCGTCGCCGGTTGGGGCCGGGCCAGCGCCGCGCCGGGAAAGCCTCAAATGATCAGGCGGCGCCGTGGGAAATGCCGCGCCGCCGCCGGCTGAGCCCACGCGCGAACAGCGAGAGCAGCAGGGCGGCCCACGGCGAGTTGGAGCCCCCGCCGGCGCAGCCAGAAGCGGCCGCGAGCTTGTCGCTGCCTTCGATCGACGGCGCGGCGGGCGCGGTGGGGACCGTCGGGGCGGGTGCGCTTCCCGGCTCCGCTGCGGCGACGATGGGGCTTCGGGTCACCGGGCGCCCGGTCCACGGGTCCACCGCGTGGGCGCGCTCGCCGCCGGGCACGCGCGCGATGGCCCGGACCTTCCCCCACTCGGGCGTGAGGTCCCACAGCGCGCCGGTGCCGAGGTTCATGCCCACGGCGGGGTAGGGCAGGCCCACGATGACCAGGTCTCCCTGGCCACGGTCGATGATGGTCGGGCTGCCGTAGAGCGCTGACGTCTTGGGGTACAAGCCGGTGCCGGCGTATTGGGCGAGCCGCGGGTGGGCGGGCTGCCCGTCGATGGTCAATCCGCCAGCGTCGATGACCGCGACACGCCCGTCGTCGAGCCGCGCCCGCGCCGACCCGTCCTGCGCGCCGCTCCAGTTCGCCTCAAAGCCGTCCGCGCCGCGAAAGAAGCTGACCGGCTGCGCGTCCGCGGGCAAGCCGGGGGGGACGGTCAGCGCGGTCGTCGTCAGCGCGCCCGTCCCAGGGCCCGCGGCGCTGGAGCTGCGGCGCTCGATGCGCGGCGGGTCGGTGTGCAGGGTCAGCAGCGCGCTGTCGTCGTCGAAGGCGCACGCAGACGCGTCGGCGAGCTCTAGCGGCGAAAACGGCTGCCCCGGGACGCCGCCGCGGGTCGGCAGCGGGCCCAGCAGATGCACCCGCGCGCCGACAACCGCCGGAAATCCCTCGAGGTTTCGTGAGTCGACGATGCACACCCAGCCGTCCGCGGCGACCGCCAGGCTCACCGGGCGGAGGATGTCGCGCCGCCCCATGTCCCACAGCGGCACCGCCCCGCCGCGCGGCCCCACGCGATAGAGCATCGTCCGCGGCAGGCGGTCCGTCTCGCGGGTGCCCTCGCCGAATGGCCACGCCACCTCGGCCAGGTACACGACGTCGCCCGGCGCGAGCCCCTCTTCGTAGCGCACCAGCTCGCTGAGCGCGGCGCCCCCGTCGCCGCTCACCCCGCGCAGCATCACGCCATCCCACGCCGAAAAGGGCCGACTCCCGAAGGGTTCAAAGCTCTCTTGGCGGCTCAGGGTCGACCGCGAGCCCAGCCATGGGTCGCGCACGTTGGAGTCGGTCATGAAGTCGCCGTGCCCGGTCGCCATGAAAAACCCCGGCGGCAGCGCCCACGCCGTCCACAGCACGTCCGGCAGCTTCGCCGCGTTCAGCCCCGCCAGCTCGCGCCCGCGCGCCATCACCATCGGCCCCGACTCGTCCACGCCGACCCACCACGCCTCGAGCGTCCCCTGCACGAAGACCTCGATGCGCCCTAAGACGTCGTTGTATCCGATGTACCCGACGCCCTCGACGTC
Source organism: uncultured Myxococcales bacterium (assembly GCA_964577445.1). GTDB lineage: Bacteria > Myxococcota_A > UBA9042 > PHBI01 > JACKFB01 > JACKFB01. Next base: position 2,747 of record CAZNZH010000398.1, on the reverse strand, counting down.
GTCGGTGGGCATGGGCACGTAGGTCGGAAACCCGTTGATGTAGCTCACGAAGAGCTCGGTCTGCGGCTTCGCCCGCGCGTCGCACCCGCCGAGCCCCGCGGCGCAGCGCTCCGCCTCGACGTCCAGCAGCACTCGCGGCGCCTCGCCCTCGACGAAGAGCGCGACCTTCGCCTGGGCCAGCGACACCAGCCAAGTCCGCGTGACGTCCACGGGCACGATGGCGCCCGCCGGCAAGAGCCCCAGATACTCCGGCCCGCTCAGGTAGAGCTCGCGCCGCCCGTCGGCGATGAACACGCGGACAAGACCCGGCGCCGTCGGGACCGCCACGAAGCTGCCGTCCACCGAGCGCACCGCCGGCCCGGTGGCGGCGAGGTCCCCGTAGTCCACCAACACCGCACCGTCCCGCGCATAACAGCGCACCTGCGAACACGCCGGCCCCGCGCTCCCCGGAGTCTGCGCGGGCTGTGCGGCGAGATCGGGCATGGCCGGCAGGTGCCGCGCGATGTCGGTGCTCTGCGAGTAAATCACCGTCGACCGCCGCGCCCCGCCCAGCAGGCTCGGGTCATCGGCCGGCGCCGTCGGGTCCGTCCCCGCGATGACGTACTCCTCGAAGTCGTTGGTCTCGCCGCCATCGCTGTCCCGCGCGAAATCCGACGTGCCCAGCCCCCGCTCGGTCGCCGCGTCCAGGCCGTCCCCGTCCAGGTCCAGCCGGTCCACATCGAAGTCCACCCAGCCGAACACGAGGCCCGGCGCCACCCCCGTGTCGATCGGGCCGCCCGAGAACGCGAGCCCCACCACCCCGGGCCCCCCGTCGGCCACGCTGGCGAGCGTGGGTGGCACCGTCCCGAAAAAGCAGCTCCCCGCCGACTGCGCCTTCCCCAGCCCGCCCCCGTTGCCCGCCTGGCAGCGCAGCAGCCGCGCCACCGAGTCCGTCAAGCTGAGGTAGCCCGCGCCGCTGCCGTCGGTGGCGATGACCCGCATGCTCAGCCCCACATACCGCCGCCGCCCGCTCAGCGCGCCCCCCGACCCGTCGCCGCCCCCGTAATAGCTGATGTCCACGGGGTCCCAGCCGGGCCCCGGGAACGCCACCAGCGCGTTCAGGCGGCGGTCGAAGCCCAGATGTGTCACGGCCGACAGCGGCCCCTCGCCCACATGCGGCCCGTCCAGCACCGTCAGCGTCTCCCCGTCCGCGCCGAGCTCGATGACGTAGCGCGCCGATTGCCGGACCGTGCTCACCCCCTGCTCCCGGACCTGCACGAACGCGCGGTCCGCGACGAACCACAGGCGCCCGTCTGCAGCACCCGCCACGGGCCCCAAAGTCCAGCCCTCCGTGTTGGGCCCGAACCCATAGACCGGGTCCCACGCCAGCGACCGCTCGATGGGCGCCGCCGAGATCGCGGCCAGCGCGGCCAGCGGCATCCGCAGCCGCACCGCCGGGGCACCGCTGGCCTCCACGCACACGATCCCGTCGCGTGTCGCAACGCACGATCGCGCCGCCGAAGACGCCACCGACAGGTCGCTCAGCTTGTCGCCGTACGCGCAGCCGCCGCCCGGGCACGGACCCGGCGCGGCCAGCCAGGGACCGAGCTCCGGCGCGAAGTCGCTCGCCGCCGCGCTGCGCAGCAGCTTCGGGACACCAAACGCGTCCGTGCGAAGCAGCAAGAGCCCCCGGAAGTCCCCGTACTGCCCCGCGTGCCACACGATCAGGTCCATCGCGGCAAGCTCCGGCCCGGGCCCCGCGGCCATCGTCAAACGGTCGCCAAAGGCCACCCCCACCGTCGGGTCGACGAGGTCCGTGGCCGGCCACGTCGTGACCGTGCCGGTGTGCCTGTCCTGGACCTCAAGCTGCGTTCGCGACGCGACCAGCCCAAACCCGGGCGTGTACACGGTGGCGTCGGAACCGCCGCGGATAGGCGCGCCGGTCGAGTCGAACCTCAGCTCCACAGTCGCCGCCTGGTCCATCGCGAAGAGCGGGGTCGCCGCGTGGGCTCCCGAGGCGACACAGAGCGCCACAATCACCAGCCCGCGCCTCATACTTCCTCACCCAGCACGCACTCGCGCGCCGCCCCTTGCTCATCCCAACACTGCGCGTCGCCCGGCTCCCACCGCCCCATCGCGAACCGGATCTCCGCCCGCTTCTGCCCGTTTTCCCACCACCGCAAACACAGCCCGTGCTTGACCCCGCGCACGTACCCACAATCCGACAGCAGCACGCCGCTGTCGTGCCACAGCCGCCAGCGCCCGTGCGCCAGGTCGTCCAGGTAGGCGCCCTCGATGGCCGTGACGCCGTTTTCAAACCACGCCGTGTACGCGCCCTCCCGCAACCCCTCGGCGTATACGGTCTTCGAGAGCTGACCGCCACTGGGCAGCGTCGCCAGCCACACCCCCTCCTGCGCGCCGTCCACGAACTGCCCCCGCTCGCGCACCCGCACGCCGTCGACGTCGCTCCACAAGGTCCACTCGCCCGTCGCCAACCCCGCGCGATACTGCCCCGACGCGTCCGGCGCCCCCCCGGCCGTGTAGCTGGCGAAGGGCCCCTCCTCGACCCCGGCGGCCCATGCCCCCTCGGTCGCCGGCGCCCCCCACGCATACCAGCTCTTCCACACGCCGCTCTTCAGCCCCGCCGCGTAGCTCCCCTCGCTGTCCACCGCGCCGGACTCAAAATGCGTCGACCACGGGCCCGCCAACACCCCGGCCTCCCCGTCCTCGCGCCCGCCCTCGTAGCGCGTCAGCGTCGCCAGCCCCTC
>CAZNZH010000397.1:0-5763 GCA_964577445.1 uncultured Myxococcales bacterium | reverse complement strand
CGGAGGGCGCGGGAGGCGCCGAGGTAGGCGGCGGCGATGCCGAGGAGCTGGCGTTCGCCGGGGCGGTCGGTGATGAGGATGGCCTGGTCGGCGAGGTCGTAGCCGGGGCGGGACTCGAAGGAGCAGGCGGCGGCGATGATGGCGCTGGGGCCGGTGAGGGCGAAGCGGTCGGCGGGGGTGAGGTCGGCTAGGGCGGAGGAGGCGAATGGGGCGGGGGTGAGGCGCCAGGCGCGGGCGATGGCGGCGAGGAGGCCGGCGAGGTCGGCGGGGGCTTCGGCGCTGAGCCAGCCGTGGACGCCGGCGAGGTCGGGGACTTCCCAGTCGGCGCCGAAGGGTTCGTCGGTGGTGAGGCCGTCGAGGGCGAAGACGACGCGGGGGGCGAAGGCAGTCGGGTGGGGGGTGGCGGCGTCGCGGAGGTAGAGGTCAAGGCGATCGACGTCGCCGAGCTCGCCGCGGAAGAGCTTCCAGCGGGCGTCGGCCTCGGCGCCGAAGCGTCGGGGGCCGCCAGGGCGGGATTCGAGGGCGCGCAAGCCGAGGCTCGCGGCGTCGTAGTAGGACCGTCGAAGCTCTGCAGATACCACTGCTGCCCTCCCCTTCCGCACGTTGCGTTCATAGTGGCGGCGCGCCTGCGCTGGTCGGCGCGTGGCTGCGCGGAGGATAGACAGTGCGGGCGGGGATGGTCAACGGGCGGTGCGGTGCGGTGGGCTCAGGGGGCGCAGGTCGTCGTTGACCTCGCGGAGGACCTGTTCGGAGGAGGTGTCCCTACAGCGTTGACCGACCCGGCGCCGTTCGAGTTCCGACGCTCCGCATCGACCCTTGAATGGGTTTGAGCGCCACTCACTTCGCCCCTGCGGCTTGAGGGGTGAAACCGCAGCGGGCGGCGACCTTGTACTGGAGCTGGTCGATTTCCGCCTTCGGTACACGGCCGGAGAGGCGCTTGATCTTGGCGTAGGCTTTGCGCGCCAACGCCTTGCGGGTTTCGGCGGGCTTGCCCGAGCACGACGCGGCGATCGCTGAGACGGCGTCGCTGGCTGCGGCTGCCTGCTTGCGCACGGCGGCCTGCCCCGCCGCGATTCCGGCTTGAAGACGCTCGACCTCATCGGGGTCCAGGGACTGCTCTGCGGTGCAGGCCTCCAAGCGCGAGGACGCGTCGGAGAGGTTGCGCTTCTCGGTGAGGACCTCTACCAGCAGGACACACGCCGCGCGGGCCTGGGGATGCCCTGGATATCGCTTGAGAAACGCGGCGAGGCCGTCAGCGTCATTGTGTGCGGACGCGTCCGACCACATCGCCTGCGCGACCGCTTCGAGCGCCTTCTCCGGCAGTCCGACGAGTCGACGTCGCTCTTCCGCAGGGATGTCCGAGCGCCTGGCTTGGTCATGCACCCAGGCACGCGCTCTGTCGGTCTCACCTGCCTCCACCAGGGTGGCCACGAGGCGTGTTCGAACCTCAGGCGCGTGCGCACCGCGAGGAAACGCTTGCAGGTAACCGTCGAGGGCATCGAACGCGTCCGTGTGCTCGATCTCGGCCCACACACGACGCTCGCGCCCCGCCAACAGCGTGTCCAACCGCGCCCGAGCGCTCTCGGCTTCGACAGACCACGGATAGCGCTCAAGGAAAGTACGGAGCGCCATCTCATCCGGCGCGGCGCCAATAACCGCCCACGCATCGGTCGCGTGGGCCGCGGCCACCACAGCAAGGTCGACAGGCGACGATTCTGTGCCTTCCACACGAAAGCGGGCGTGCGCCGCCGGTGTCTCTCCGTGGAAGATCGTCTGTGGCAGCACGGTTTTCAGATCCACACGAGCCTCGCCCTGCGCATCGAGGGTGCCCGCCACTCCACTGGCGCTGCCGGCGCTCCACCCGACAGGCGCAAACGCCAAGGGCTCGGCTTGGCAACTCTCGGTGCCGAGTAGATCCGACCGCTTCGACCGCACGGGGGCCAACTCGCGGTCGCGAGCGCGCGCGGCGTTTCCCACCGCGGCCCCCGTAGATACGCTGCCCAGCGCGAGCGCGAGGCCGCCCGCCGCGTACATGGCGTCCCGGGAGCTGAACGTCTCATCGCCAGTCGCGGCGTCGACGCGCTTCTCGTCGCTTGCGCCGGGGGCGAGCGCCAGCAGAACTCCACCGGCTACCAGCCCTGCGGCACCGACCAGTGCATGGATGAGGATCCCGTTTCCGCGAGCCTTGCGAACCTCGAGCGTTCGAAGTTCGTAGGTGCGGATGCGTCGTCGCTCGCAGGTCACCACCCGCTCGCCACGCACGAAGGCGACCGCCCCTGCAAGCGTGCTCGTGATCGACGGGTGGCTTCCCGAAACCGGTACGACGACCTCATCCTCGCCGACGAGCGTCGTGCGCGAGATGTGGTGTGTGTCGATGGTCGCGCAAGCGCCCATGCAAGCGACGAGCGCGAGGACGCAAGCGCGGTGGGTGATGGGGCGCGTGACGATCAAGTCGCGACCCCGTGGGAGACGTCAGGGCCATCCGTTGAGGGCGGCGCTGCGAACCGAGCCACCGCGAAGGGGATGAAGGCGAGCGCCAAGGCGGACCAGCCGATCGCGGCCGCCGTGACGGCCCACGGGGTCAGCGAACGAAGCGTGTCGGGCTGATGCATCAGCGGGAAGAGCAACCAACCGGACGCCACGAAGGGCACCGCGATCCGGCTGACGCGGGCTGCCAATGCGGCGCCGACGGCCAGGAGGAGGGCAATTAGCCAGAAGGCGGCGATCTCCGACGGCAGAGGAGAGCCCGCCAAGCTGATACTCGTCCCATCGAGGGGGTGAATCAGCACCACAATGACGAGCCCGAGCGTCGCGAAGGCCGCCCCCAGCGCGCCGGAGGCCAACCCGCTGATGGCGCCGAGGATGACCGGCAATGCGAAATACAGTCCGCCGAAGAGAGCGTCGTCGACGTGGACCTGATGGTCCAAGATCCCCTGGATGAGGGCGACAAGCACAGCGACGAGCAGCGCACCCATCTCAAGCCCGCCCATAGCGAACCGGCCGCGACGGTGGCGCAACAGCAGCGCCGTGGTGGTGGAAAACACGAGCGCGGGCAAGATCCAACGTTCCATGAGTCTTCTCCTTTCAGGCTTGTCAGGGCTGGGTCGACGGGGCCAGGCCGAGGTCCACGGGTTGTGTCGTTTCGTCTTCTGGCGGGACGGCCAGCACCCAGCGTCCCTTGTCGTAGGTCGGATTGAAGGCGCGCCCCGCCCACTGCGTGCAGGCGTCGCTCGTCCACTTCACTTCGACCGCCGCGCCCTGCGAGCGGAGAAGGCTACGCTTCGCGAGCCCGTACGGCTGGACCTTTCCAACCTCGCCTCTGCAGGCTGAGAACGTGTCGCGAAGAAACGCACTCTCAAGCCGGCGACCCTGCGTCTCGATGAACTCGTCTTGTGCGGCCTCAAAGACCGCGCGGTCGTGGCCGTAGGTATCCAGGTCTGCCCGCTCCTCTCGGGTAACCAGTTGCTCACCTAGTTCGCGCTGCGTGGCGATCCTGGTGGCGAAACCCATGTTTTCGTAAGGCGCGTAGGCGTCGAGCACCGTCCGCTGCTGCGGCGAAAGCGCGTCCTTGCCGAGGTCAGCAGCCTTCGCCTGCTCTCGGTCAAGGGCCCCGGTCACTTCTGGGCGCGGGGTGCTGTGGCGCTCAAGCTTGCTGATCTCCGACCGCACCTTGCCTTCGGCCCGCTCGATGCGCTTCCGCGCGCCATCGAGACACCCCTTGAGCATGTCAGCATAAAACGGATCATCGTCGAGCAGCGCCGGCTTCTCGATGACCTTCTCGATGAGGGTCAGTTGCTCTGGCGAGGCAGAACCCTTGCATTCGGCGAACACGAGCTCTCGTCGAGCCGTGTCGTCGTCGAGGAACGCGCCGTCGTCAGGCAGCACCTCTTTGTACTTCGCGCGCACCTCATCTCGTGCGTTCGCATAGAGCCACACGTCCTTGTCGGTCCCGTCGGTCCAAATTCTCCAGCGTGTCGCCTCCGGCAGCAGGTCGAACGCCTTCTGACCTAGCTTGCCCGCTTCGCGCAGCGCACCGCGGTAGGCTTCCAGTCGCTTATCGAACTCAGCGCTTCCCAACGCCTGCACACGATCGTGAATCGCGATGACCCGAAGATACTCATCGGTGCCCCGCGCCCGCACCTCGTTGTCGAGCCGGTCCTTCAGCCCCAGGCGTAGCTCGTCGGCCAGCGCTCGAAGGTCACCCGACGCGAGGCCCGGAATCATCGAATCCAAGAACGATGCAGGGCGCCCGAACTGCACGAAGTACGGCACGACGCTGAGCCCCATCGCGACGCCGATCGCGCTCGCTCCGATGATGATCAAGGTCCACCGCGAAGGGTCTGGTGCTTGCGTTCCAACGCTGCGCCCCTGCGCGCGCGGCAGCCCCATGTCGCGGTGCGGGGTGCCCTCGCTGGTAGTCATCGTCGGGTCGTCACCGAAGTGCGGAAAATCAGGCATTGGAACTCCATCGCGGTGCAGCCAAGCTGGCCCTGTGACCTGGGAAGATTCGAGCCCGTGGCCCTCGACGGGGGGCCAGCGAATGCCAAGCATCGCTTGAGCAGTGTCGTCGCGAGCGCGAGCACGTTGGGCATGACGAACGCGGCACGGTTCAGACATCTGTGTGTGAAGGGGGACCCGTCGCGGGAGTCGTGCGGGGGCACTGTCGCACGCGGGGCCAAGCCCGGCAATCGCCGCCATCAGATCGTGGCCGCGGATGTAACCCGCCCTCCCACCGCGGCCGAAGTCGTTGGAATGCCGTAAGAATGGAGAGGCCGAGACGCTGGGGCCGTGGCCCTTGACACTCCTGACCCGAGCGGCGTCGCGGGTTCATTGGGCACGCGCGTCGCCGTCGACGTGCTTGCTGCGCTCGGCGCCAGCGAGAGACCAACCGTGGCGGGCGTCTTGGGTGTCGCGGAAGAACTGTTCAATTCGCGTCCGAACGGCATAGACACTGATGATCCGTGCCGTGAGCGGCGCGTCAAGCGAAGTGCCGAGAAGCCAGGGTGCTATCGCTTGGCTACGCGCTTGCTTCCACGACCGCGAGCCGGTTGAAGCCGGTGTCGGCCACGACGATGAGCGTGCATGTGGGCGGGCTCACCTCCCGGTGGAGCACGCGCAGGAAGGCGCGATGAACCGCGGCCGGGCCCAGCGATCTCTCTGGATGCACCTCGGAGTACAGCGGGATGCTGCGACCGTTGAGGGGCACGGCCGCCACGAGTGCCCACTGGCCCACGTCGAGGTTGGTCCGTTCCACCAAAAGAATGGAGCGGTTGTGCGGTTGCAGGATCCCCCGCGCCATTGCGCCGTAGATTTTGGCGACTTCCTGGTGAAGCAAGCGGTTGCCGAGCAGGCGGCCGACCCGCTTGATGGTGTGCTTCGCCGTGACCGGGCCGCAAACGGACCGGCCGAGCGCGGCCAACGACACTTGACCACCGCGCAGCAGCGCGTCGACCCAGCAAAACCTCTCCGCCGATCGAGATCGTGGGGCACGCCCGGCTCGCACACCCGCGCGGGCAGCCGACCCAGGTATCCAGCATCCCCGACTGCGCGGCTGGGAAAAGTGCCTGAATTCACGAGAATTTGGCGCTCGAAGCATAGGGGATCCATCAGGGCCTGCTACCTGCTGCCAGGCGGCCCGGCGCGAGGCTTCATGTCTCCCGATGGCTGCCGGTTACATTTCAGCGGGGACTATCTACGACCTCGGCAAGGGCGCTGCGCGTCCGCCCGACACGACCATATCGCTCTCGGGCGGCGACTCGCTGG
>CAZNZH010000396.1:0-5781 GCA_964577445.1 uncultured Myxococcales bacterium | reverse complement strand
GGCACCGCGCCTTGTCGGCCTCGGTCTTCGCCAGGGTGTCCTGCGTGGTGGCGAGGCTGCGCTCAAGGCCGGCCTTGTCCGTGCTGAGCCCGTCGATCTCGGCCTTCAGCGTGCCGACGTCGCGGTTGTAAACCTCCTCGCTGATGCCGCAGCCGCCGGCGACCAGCGCCAGGCCGAGCGCGGCGTGGCGGATCTTGGTTCGTCCGTTCGCCATGACGTTCTCCTCTGCGCACGCGTTGGCGCAGCCAGGGTTTCAGCGCAGGTATCGCACAGTTCGCTCGGTCCTACCACGGACGCGTGGCCCGGGCTGAGTCCGTCGACCGCGGAGACCGGGCCCTACGGCGTGTCGCTCTGGCACGCGCCGATCGTCGGGGCGCAGACGCCGGCCGCCGCGTCATCGAAGCAGCTCGACGTCTGCGTGGGGCAGGCCGTGAGGATACAGAAGTAGGCCGCGATGAAGCGCGCCTGAGCCGCGAGGGTCGCCTCGCCCAAGCAGGCCGCGACGCACGACGAGCCAAACCCGTCGTCGCAGGGCTCGGTGCAGGCGACGATGGCGGCGCAGCCTCCAGACCCCGCGCCAGGCGCCGCGCACTGCGCCCACTCGTAGCCGCAGCCGAGGCCCAGACAAGCGAGGGTCGCGCACCCGCTGTCGGCAGCGCACCCATGCAGCGCCACGAACTCGGCCTGGCCCACCGAGCTGGCGGCCTCGTAACACAGTGAGAGGCAGGCCTGGTCGCCGTCGTCGCACGCGCCGGTGCAGTCGGTCAGATCCATGCAGCCCGTGCCGGCCGCGTCCGGGGCGTAGCACGCGGCGGTCGCGACCGCGCAGGCTCCGCCGAGGGCCGTCTCGGTGGACGTGCACGCCTCGTCACCCTCGGGGCAGGCCGCGGCGACGCAGCCCGCGACGGAGACCCAGGCGGCCTGCGCGGACGGGCTCGCGGTCTCGACGCACGCCAGCCCGCACGCCGCGTCGCCCGACGGGCAGGCCGTCGCGCACTCGGAGACCTCGGCGCAGGTCGCCGCGCCGCTCTCTTCGTAGAGGCACGCCGCGATCTCTGGGCCGCACCGGTTATAGATGCAGGCGTCGTCATCGCACGCGCTCGCCGAGACGCAGCCGAGCATCCGGTCGAACGCGAACTGCGCGCCCGCGGTGCCGGCCAGGTAGCACGCGGTCTGACAGTCCGCGTCGTCGCAATCGAAGACGCAGGAGTTCAGGTCCGCGCACGACGCGCTGCCGGTGGCCGGCACGCAGACGCCGCCCGAGCAGGCGGTGCCTTGTGCGCACGGCGAGGTGGGCGACCACTCCAGACAGGCGTCCGCGTCGAAGTCCCCGCAGGTGACGACGCCGCCGTCCGCGCAGCCGGCCTCGCCCTTGGCGGGGCACTCGTCGGTGCAGGTCGGGGCGGCGTCGGCGTCGGCGGCTGCGTCGGCGTCGGCGCCGGCGTCGGCGGCCGCGTCGGCGGCCGCGTCGGCGTCGCCAGACCCGTCTTCGACAACATCGGGGACCACATCCAACCCAGCGTCCGGCGCGGCGTCGGCGTCCACGTCGGGCACCGCGTCGCCGTCCGCGTCCGGCCCGGCGTCAGGCCCGGAGTCCGCGACGGCGTCGCCCGCGGAATCAGCCCCGCTGTCCGAGAGCCCATCGCCCGCCGAGTCCGCGGCCGTGTCGGCGATCCCATCCGCCCCCGCGTCGCCCCCCGAGTCCGGCGCTACATCCGCGACCCCATCCATGGCCGCGTCTGGCGCGACCTCTGGCGCCGCGTCCGCCGCCGCGTCCGCGTCCCGACCGGAATCCGCAAGCGACACACCGTCCTGCGTATCGGTGACCGCCAAAGACGGGCCGCCGTCGTCACACGCCACCGCGCCCGAGAGCGCCAGCGTCGCGGCGACAAAGACAAGCGCATACCGCACTGGGGCCTCCTCTTCTTGGGACGCGCACGCCGCGCGCCGGCTGTGCGGGCCGCGTCAGCGACGTCAAGCCCACGGCTGGTCTCAGATCTGAACGCTCCCACCGGCACGCGGTCGCTCGACCGAGCGCCGCGACCGCGCCCCCTGCGGACGCGAAAGTACGGATATCACAATGCGGGCGGCGAATCACACGCGCTGACACCCGGCTCGCCACGCCTCTGGGCGCCGCGACGGCACACGCCCCATGGGCCGCGAGAGCAGCGCCCGTGCTACCCTGCCGCGGCGCGTTTTCGTCTGCCCCCTCTGCGCGCCCGAGAATCGCACCAACCATGCAGGATCCGCCTCACGATTCGGTCCGCGAGCTCGCCGGGATGCTCGTGCGCGTGACCGCCGGCGCAGACACCTTCCCGGGTGCGATCCGCGAGCGAGACGGCAAGCGCATTCGCGTCAGCACCGCCGCCCCGCTGCGCCTCCGAGACACCGCCCGCATCGCCCTGGTCGACACCGACGCGCGGTTTGGCACGGTCCGGTTCGGCGCCCGCGTCGCCAGCATCGTCGCCAGCCCTCGCGGCTCCGAGGTCTGGTTCGAGCTCTTGCGCGTCGTGGCCGCCGCCGACGTCGCCTTCCTCGCCCGCGTCGTCGAGCCCCTCATCGGCCGCACGCCCAGCTCGTGGCTCGCCTTCCGCCGCGAAGGGCACTGGACCAGCTACGACCTGGACCCCGCCGCGCCGGTCGCCCTGCCGACCCCCTTCGAGGCCCCGCCCGCCCCCATCAGCGACGCCGCCGGGGACGCCGCGCCCCCCGTCGCCCACGAGCCGCCTCGCGCCATCCCGAACCACCTGCTCGAGGACTGCCACGCCTGCGATCTCCCGATTCACCTGACGATCGCTGGCGTCTCGACCCCTCGCCGGGTCCACCGGGCGTCCCGCGACGGCCACCGCGCCTTCTGCCACATCACCGGCACCCCGCCCCGCCTCGGCGATCCCGCCACCCTGCGGCTACACGCCCCCGATCCCAGCGCGGCCATCACGCTCCCCGCCAGCGTCGGCTGGGTCGATCGCCCCTCCGCCGCCGACGGCGCGGTCGAGATAGCGCTCATCCTCAGCACCCGAATCCCCCGCGCCGCCCGCGAATCCTGGCTCCAGCGCCTCCGAGCCTCCGCACCCCGCGCCTGAGCACGCGCGCGGTGTCGCTTCCCATCGCCGCCTGCGGACGGTATAGATTCCGCGTCGTTTCCGGGGCCCGTCACCCCTTCCGACGCAGGAGCCCGCGCGATGGTGAAGAAGCTCATCGGTCACGTCATCCTCCGCTTCACCGGATGGCGCTGGGAGGGGCCGATCCCCACCGACCCCAAGTACGTCCTCATCGCCGCGCCGCACACGTCGAACTGGGACCTCGTCCACATGCTCTCCCTGGGCGCCATCAAGGACATCGACATCCAGTGGATGGGCAAGCACACGCTGTTCAAGTTCCCGTTCGGCCCGTTCATGCGCTGGACCGGCGGCCTCTCGGTGGACCGCCGCTCCAAGCAAAACCTGGTCGAGCTGCTCAAGGCCGAGTTCGACAAGCGCGACGCCCTCGCCCTGGCCGTGGCCGCCGCCGGCACCCGCAGCAAGCGCGACTACTGGAAATCCGGCTTCTATTGGATCGCGCTCGGCGCCGATGTCCCGGTGGTCCCAGGCTTCCTCGACTATCGGCGCAAGGTCGGCGGCTTCGGCCCCGCGGTGCACCTCACGGGCGACATCTCAAAGGACATGGACGTCTTCCGCGCCTTCTACGCCAACGTGACCGCCAAGCACCCCGAGCAGGTCACCACCGTGCGCCTGCGCGAGGAAGACCAAGCGCCGCCTCACTGAAAGCAGGAGGCGCGGCGCTGAACGCGCCCACCCGGGGCCCAGACCAGCCGGCGCTCCCCGGGGTAGCGCGTGGCCGCCCAGATCTCGGGCGTGCCTGTCTTCAGCGGGGCGTCAGAAGGGGCGGCGGAGCGCGGGCTCCATCGGCTCGCCCAGGGGGGGCTCGGGCGGGTCGGTGAAGGTCGGGCTGGAGCTGCCCATCGGGTAGGGGATGGGGCCGCCGAGGGTGGCGCAGCCGGCGGCGAGCGGCGGTGGCAGCAGGGTCAGGGCGCGGGCGGGCGAAAGGAGGCGGCGGCCGACGCGCCACAGGCGAAGGGGCACGGGGCGGTCGCCGCGCAGCGCCACGTAGTCCACCAGCCAGGCGGGGCCGGTGACCTCGGACTCGCTCTCGGCGTGCAGCTCGAAGGCGCGGTGCATCGCCTCGCACTGGGGGTTGGCGGCCTCCGACGGCGCCCGGGCGAGGCGGCAGGTGAGGTCTTCGACGAACCAGGCCTGGGTCGCGTCGCCGTCGGCGTGGAGGTGCTCGAGGGCGTGGGCGACGGTGACGGCGGCCTCGGCGGACTGGCGGCCGGCGGTGAGGGCGACCACGGCGTCCCGGGGCGAGAGGTCGCGAAATCGCCTGCGATTGTCTGGCAAAACGAGGCGTCCCTGGGCGAGCTCCGGGCCTCGGGCGCGGCCCAGCGCGACCTCCCAGGCGAGGTTCTGCTGCCAGTCGTGGTCGATGGCGCCGATGGCCGGCAGGTAGAGGGCGAAGCCGAGGGCGGCGACCGCGAGGGCGGCCCAGGCGGTGCGTTTGGGCGGGGCGAGGCGGGGGAGGCGCTCGGCGAGGCGGACGAAGCCCAGGGCGGCGAGGAGGGTCGCGCCGACCAGGAGCGGCGCGTGGTAGCGGGCGTAGGGCCACAGCACGACGGAGGGCGGCCAGGGCGCGAAGAAGAAGAGGTAGGTCAGCAGCGACAGGGCCAGGGCCAAGCCGGCGGCGCGGGGGCCGTGGCGCAGGGCGGCGGCGAGGCCGATGAGGGTCAGGGGGTAGAGCCACGGGGGCGTGGTGGCGAAGTCGAGCAGGGCGTTTCGGGCGCCGGGGATGACCAGGGCGCGGAGGCCCTCGGTCCACATGGAGGCCTGGTCGGTGGGGCCGGCGGCGGCCAGGGCGGCGGCGCTCTTGTCGGCGGCGATGACCGCCAGGGTGGGCACGGCCAGCCAGGCCAGCAGGGCTAGCAGCCCGATAATCGCTGGGTGAAAGAGGCGGCGGCGCAGCTCGGGGCCGTGGCCCAGGGCGGCGATGGCGAGGGCGGGGCCCATGAGCGCGGCCTCCGGGCGGGTCGTGACCACGGCGGCGGCGGAGATCAGGGCGGCGGCCGTGGCGCTGAGGCGTGGGGTGCGGGCGGCGCGGAGGGCGTGGGCGAAGGCGAGGAAGGCGGCGAAGACGAAGAGGACGTGGGTGGACTCCGACGCGCTCAGGCGGATGTGCTGGGGCCAAAAGGTGAGGAAGGCGGCGGCGACGAGGCCGACGGTGGGGCCGGCCAGGGCGCGGCCGGCGGCCCAGGCCAGGGGGACGGTCAGGGCGCCCAGGAGCAGGTTGGTGGTCATCCAGGCGCCGATGGGGTCGCCGGGGTGGTAGAGGCGGGTCAGGGGCGCGAGCCAGGCGGCGATGAGCTGGGGCGCCTGCGGGTAGGCCGAGACGGGCGAGCTGAGGCGCGGGCCGTCGAGCAGCCACGAGACGTCGGGGATGGGGTAGGCCTCGCGGATGAAGGTGGAGCCGACCGCCGCGCGGACGGCGAGGGCCAGCGCGGTGAGACCCAGGGCGGCCAGGAGGTGGCCGGCTGCGATGGGGGGCGTGGCCGGGTCGCGCCGGGCCCGCCACAGGTCGACGAGGGCGGCGAGGCCCGCCAGCAGGAGCAGCAGGGCGATGGCGGCGGCGCGGCGGTTGAAGGGCGGCGGGCCGCGCGGCGCCGTGGCGGGCGCTCCCGGCGCGCCGGGGGTGGGGGGCGGCGCGGCCTCGGGCGCTGTGACGGAGGCCCTC
>CAZNZH010000395.1:0-5784 GCA_964577445.1 uncultured Myxococcales bacterium | reverse complement strand
CTGCGATCCCTGACGGCGCCGTGCTTCCCGCAGGCGTTTGAGCTGGCGAGCGACCGTGAGACGGGCGGCCTCATCGACGTGCTGGAGTTTTGCGCGGGGCCGCCGGCCGGCGCGGGGTGCGCCTTGGAGCGGGAGGCGATCCTTCGGCTCGCGGCGGACCTCCTCCGCGGGCTCGACCAGTTGCACGGGCTCGGGTACGCGCACGGTGACGTGGCGCCGGCCAACGTCTTGCTGCCGCCGGCCCCAGGGGCGCACGCGCGGCTGGTGGACCTCGGCGCGGCAGGCCGGCTGGGCGAGGCCCGGGGCACGACCTCGGGCTCGCTCCCCTTCGTGGCGCCCGAGCGTCTGGAGGGCGCGCCTGCGAGCGCTGCGGCGGATCTCTGGTCGCTCGGAGCGCTGGTGTTCCTGCTCCTGCACGGCCGCCACCCCTACCCCGAGCACCCATCGCCCCACAGCATCAGCGGGCCCCCATCGTCAGACGGGCTGACCGAGGACGCGGTGGACCCCTGGCTGACGCGCGTGCTCGAGGCCGCCCCCGAGCGCCGATTTCCGTCAGCGTCGTCCGCGCTCTCGGCGCTCGAGGACGTCACCGGGCTGGAGCTGCCGCTGGTGCCGCCCGGGGAGATGCCCCGGCGGCTCGCGCGGCTGCCCTACATAGACGCTGGCGACCACCTCGCGACGCTGGCCGCGCGCCTTCAGAGCGCGGCGGATGCTGGCAGGGCGGTCGCGCAGACCGTGACTGGCCCGCCGGGGAGCGGGCGAACGCGGCTGCTGGACGAGCTGTGTTCGCGCCTCGCTGGCCACGGGATCGCGCACATTCAAGCTCATGTGCTGCCCAGTGACGCCTCCGGTGCGGTGCTGAATCGCGCACTGAGCGCCATCCGGGGAAGCGAGGGCCCGCCTCTGGGCCCCATGGCGGCCACACGCGCGCTGCTCGCCACCGCGCGAGGGCTGCCGCGCCCTCTGGTCCTGACCATCGATGACGCGGACGAGGCCGATCCGGCAACCCGGGCGGCGCTGGAGCTGCTCGTGCGGACCATCTCGCGCTTTCCAGAGCGCGCGGGGCGCCTGCTGGTCGTCACCACCGGTCTCTCTGGGGGCGACGTGGAGCTCGGCGCCTTCGGCGAGGGGGACGTGGAGGCGCTGCTGGGGGCGCTCTTCCCGGGTCGGCGGGTGGGCACTCGCGTGGCGAAGCGGCTGGCGAAGGCCGGCCAGGGCTTGGCGGGGCGCGTCGCGGCGCGGCTGCGGGCGTTGGCCGGCGCGGGTTCGCTGGCGGTGACCGCGGCGGCCATTCAGATCGCGCAGGATGGGGTCTCCGAAGCGGCGGACGCGGCGGAGCTCACGGCGCTCCCCTTCGGAGACGACGAGACGCTGCGACGGGCCGCAGCGCTCCTCGCCCACGCGAGGGCGCCGGTGCCGGTGCGCCTCCTCGAGCCGGAGGCCGGCCTGCTCATTCGCGGCGGGTATGCCGTGCGGATCGGCAGCGGCGAGGAGGCGAAGGTCGCGCTCCGGGCCGGTGCGGCGCGGGCTATAGCGGCCCAGGGGATGACCGAGGAGCAGGCGCACGCGGAGTGGGCACGGCGCTTTGAGGCGATGCACGGCGGGGGAGCGGAGGCCGAGGCGGAGGCGCTGTGGTACGCGCTGAGCGCGGGGCGGGCGGGCGCCCAGCAAGCGGCGGAGGAGGCCCTCGGTCGGCTCTCGCCGCTGCTGGCGGGGGCGCTGGTCGATCAGCTCTGGGCGGACGACTGGCCGACCACGAGCCCGGTGGCGATGCAGGCCGCCGAAGCCTTGGAGGCTCGCGGCGATTGCGATCGGGCCACCACGCTGTGGCGGCGGGCCGAAGCGCTGAGCTCGCACGATCCCGTCTCCCGAGCGCTGGCGATTTCGCGGGTGGGGCGGCTCGAGGCGCGTGGTTCGCGGCACGCCGCGGCGCTGCGCGCTTTCGGCGAGGCGCGAGAGGCCCTGGGTGACGCGAGTGACGATGGGCTGCGCGCGCGGATCCTGGCGGGGCTGGCCCGGAGCGCCGTGCTCAGTGGGGCCCTGGACGACGCGGAGGCCTACGGGCGCGAGGGGTTCGCCAAGGCGGGCGAGGACCGCGCCACCCGGGGCGCGCTGGGATACACGGCCGGGCTGGTCCACTGGTATCGCGGCGCGCTCGATGAGGCGGAGGCGGCGCTGACGACGGCGCTGGAGGACGTCCGGAGCGCGGGCGACGCGGTGGAAGAGGCCGCGGTGATGACCGGGCTCGGGTTGGTCGCCCATCGGCGGGGGCACCTGGATGAGGCCGCGGAGCATTACCGGACGTCGCTGGCGGTGGCGGAGCGCAGCGGCGACGACGCGCGGGTCCTGACCTCGCTACAGAACCTGGGCGTCGTGCTGCACGAGCGTGGTCGATTCACCGAAGCGCTCGATACGTACGAGGAAGCGCTGGAGCTGGCCGAGGCGCTCGGCCAGACGGGGCGGGTGGTGCAGCTCGCGGGAAACCTCGGCCATCTGTGGCGGTATCTGGGCGAGCTGGAGCGCGCGCGCGACGTGCTCTCCCGGGGCCTTGAGCTCGCACGCACGGAGGGCAATCGGTACATGGAGGGCCGCCTGCTGCTGCTGCTGGGCGCGGCCGCACTTGCGGACGAGGAGTTTGGCGAGGCCGGGCGCCTCCTGGCCGCAGCGACCGACGCGAGCCACCAGTCGCAGAGCATGGCGGAGGAGGCGGAGGCGCGGATCGAATGGACGAAGCTCTTGTTGGCGCGGCAGGAGTACGGGGCCGCGCGCCAGATGGTGACTGAGGCGGAGGCTCTGGCGCGCAAGGCCGCCAACCGCGGCTTGGAGGTGCAGGCTGCGGCGCTGTGCGCGGCGGGCCACGGACGCAGCGTTCACGGGGATCCAGCGGCGGCCGAGGCCGGATTCGCCGGGATGCTCGGGGCGATCGACGCGGTGACCAGCCCCGATGGCCGATGGCCGCTGCTGCTCGAGGCGAGCTGGGACGCGCGGCGCCGCGGTGACGGCACACAGGCGGCGAGGCTGGCCGCCGAGGTGCGCCGGATCCTGCGCCAGCTCGAAGACGCCGTGCCGGCGCGTCATCGGGAGGCGTTTCGTCGCCTGCGCGAACGGAGACAGGCGTGGATTGAGACCCTGCCCTCGGGCGGCCGAAGTGAGCAGGAGGCACGCACGGAGCTGACCCAAAGCGGCGACGAGCGGTGGCTCCGGCTCTCCGAGGTGAACCGGCGCCTGTCTGCCGAGCACAACGTCCACCGTCTGCTCGAGTACATCATGGACTCGGCGATCTTGCTCAGCGGCGCCGAGCGAGGATTCCTGCTGCTGTCCGGAGAACCTGGCACCGACGCGATGGACGTGCGCATCGCACGCAACCTCGACCAGGAGAACATCCGCAACACGCGGTTCAAGATCAGCCACGGGATCGCGCGCCGCGTCATCGAGACGGGCGAGCCGGTGCTGGCCGTGGACGCCATGGAAGACGAGCGCTACCGGGACCAGCTCTCCGTGCACGACCTACGGCTGCGCTCGGTCCTGTGTCTGCCGATGCACATGCGCGGGACCGTGCTGGGCGCTATTTACTTGGACAACCGCTTTCGGGCGTCGGCGTTCGATCCCCTCGACGTCCGCATGCTCGAAGCCTTCGCGGACCAGGCGGCCATCGCGCTCGACAACGCGCGCTTGCTCGAGGCGATGACCGCCTCGAAGGCCGAGCTTGAGACGGCCCGGAGCGAGGTCGAGGCGCTCAACGGCAAGCTCGCCGCCCAATTGGCAGAGCGCACCCGCGAGCTCGAGGACACGCACCGGGTCGTCGTGCACCAGCAGCGGCAGCTCACCGCGCGCCACCAGTATGATCGCCTCATCGGCGAGTCGGCCGCGATCCGCGCCGTCTTCGCGGTGATGGACCGACTCCTCGACACCACCATCCCCGTGCTCATCGAAGGTGAGTCCGGCACAGGCAAAGAGCTGGTCGCCCGGGCGATCCACTACAACGGCGCCCGGGCCAAGCGCGCCTTCGTGGCCATCAACTGCGCCGCGATCCCGGCCAACCTCTTGGAGAGCGAGCTCTTCGGGCATGTGCGCGGCGCGTTCACCGGGGCGACGGCCGACAAGAAGGGGCTCTTTGAGGCGGCCGACGGTGGCACGCTGCTCCTCGACGAGCTGGGCGAGCTGCCCCTCGACATGCAGGTCAAGCTGCTGCGGGTCCTTCAGAGCGGAGAGATCCAGAAGGTCGGCGCGACGCGGGAAAACCGGGTCGACGTGCGGATCATCGCCGCCACGAACCGCCGCCTGGACGCGGAGGTCGCCGCCGGCCGCTTCCGTGAGGATCTCTACTACCGCCTGGCGGTCATCCCGATTCGACTCCCGCCGCTGCGCGAGCGCCGCGAGGACATCCCGCTGCTCGTCCAGCACTTCATCGCCCAAAACCTGAAGGACGGCCTCGGCCAAGTCGCACGAATCAGCCGCCCGGCCATCGAGCTCCTCATGCGCTACAGTTGGCCGGGCAACATCCGACAACTCGAGATGGTGCTGAAGAACGTCAGCCTCTTCGCCGACAGTGACACCCTGACCCCACAAGACTTCCAGGGCTTCCCAGAGATCACCGGCGCCACCACCACGGGGACCTCGCCCGATCTCGCCGGTCGGCCGCTGGCCGACATCGAGCGCGACGCGATCATCGGCGCGCTTCGTGACAACCGAGGCAACAAGAAGCGCACCGCGGAGCAGCTCGGCATCGACCGGCGGACGCTCTACAACAAGCTCGCCACGTACAAGATCGTGGTGGAGAAGGGCCTGTCCGTGCGGTAGCGGCGGGTCTGGACCCGGGGCTTGAGAGCGCACAAATCGGGATAGGGGCGGCGGGTGATCCCCGCCGGTCCCCTCCCACACCACCCGGCATGCGGGTCCGCACCGGGCGGTTCGAGAGGTTGAGGTTACGCGGCGAGCCTGGGCAGGCCAAGCTCGTCGAACATGCGGCTCGGAAGGGCGTGATGAATTGCCATTGCGCTGTTCCTCCACCAGCGGCGGGTGTTGGCGGCCACTGTCGCGGCCGTCGTGGGGCGCACACCGCGGCCCGTCAGCTCGCGGTAGGTCGTGCGGCCCCGTGTCCACTGCTTGAGTTGGATCGCGCGGAGGCGGTGGCGGATCCATTCGTCCAGTTCACGGAAGACTCTGGGCGTCGCGGCCATGCCGAAATACGCCCGCCAGCCGAGAAGGTGCGGCCGGAGGTCCTCCACGACCTGTTCGAGGCTCTGCCCGCAGTTGCGCCGTGTCAGGCGGCGCACCCGCTCCTTCATCGCGGCAAGGGCCTCGCTCGCCACCCGAGGCTGGATCTCCCGCCCTGGGGCCACCCAAAAGGAGAACCCAAGGAACTTCCGGCTCCAGACCCGGGCCACGGCGCTCTTCGCCTCGTTGACGCGGAGCCGGAGCTTGGCGAAGAGCCGGCGCAACAGCGCCATGACCCGCTCGCCCGCCCGCTTGGACCGCACGTACACGTTGCAGTCGTCGGCGTAGCGCACGAACGCGTGCCCTCGCTTCTCCAGTGCCTCGTCGACTTCGTCGAGGAGCACGTTGGCGAGCAGCGGCGATAGGGGACCACCTTGCGGTGTGCCCTTGTGCCGCTCCGTCACCACCCCGCCGGACATGACGCCCGCTCGGAGGTAGCGGCGGATGAGCCTCAGCACCGTCTTGTCCGCGATTCGACCAGCCGACTTCCCCATCAGGACCTCGTGGTGGACGCGGTCGAAAAACCGCTCCAGATCCACGTCGACCACCCAGCGTCGGCCCTCCTGG
>CAZNZH010000394.1:0-5785 GCA_964577445.1 uncultured Myxococcales bacterium | reverse complement strand
CGATCACCAACGCGCCGCCGTCCGGCGTCTCGATCGCGTTGTACGGGAAGGGTCGCTGGCGCTCGACCGCCCACGGCGGCATGATCGTCTGCGTGGACAGGACTTGACCGGAATGGCGAAGGTGCCAGAGGGTGAAGGGGACAACCCGCGGGGTGGGCGCATACAGATCGGTCTCTTCGATTCCCACGATGAGATAGCCCGTGGGAAGTGCAACCAGCGGCCCACCAGCCGTCTGGTGCTGCGGATCGCCAAGCTCGCGTGCCCAGACCAATTTGCCCCCGGACGTGTACCGCGCGGCAACAGCACGCGGCCACAATTGGCCCATCCCTTCGCGCGCGATGTCCGAACTACCGTACGACACGACGATATCCGATTCCGCGGTCAGCGCGATCCCGTAAGTTGAGTTGAGGACATCTCGTCCCACGCCCAAATTGAGTTCACCGATGAGCGCACCCTGTGGAGAAACGACGAGAACGGCTGCCCGTCCGGCGCCACAGGCGAGGCCATAGATCGTGCCGTCAGCAGCCGTCGTAAGCCCAAGTACGAGTAGGTTGGACCACTCCTGGGGTGATAGCTCCCACTGGATCTCGCCCGTGGCCGCGTACCCGGCGAGCCAGCCACGACCCAGACTGAAAGACACGCCTGCGGCCACAAAGCGCGTTGGCCCAGGAGGGAGTCTCTCCAACGCACGCGCAAGGTGGATCTTCTGCTTGCTAGCTGGACCGGCTACACCCGGCGAAAGACTGGAGTCGTAGGGCGTGAGGCGTCCAGGAGCGCTGAGGATCCACATATTTCCATCATCGTCCTGCGCGACGTTCGCTCCTGCGACGCTGAACTCGCCGTTACGTGAGAAATGCAAGAATGCCCGGCTATTGTCACAGAGCCGGCAGTCGGTTGGCCGGTAAATGACGGCCGGCGCCCCGGGCTCCCACGTCTGCGGAAGCAGCGGGTTGCCCTCGTCGGACCAGCCATCGGCGGGTTCGACCGCGAAGTCGGGCCCGCCCCCGGCGCAGACGCCGGCCTCGCAGTGGTCACCCGCGGTACACGCGTCACCGTCGTCGCACGCCCCGCCGTCCTCAGCCGGCCGCAGCAAGCATGTACAGCTCTTGATATCCCAGCTCGTCACCTTGCACTGCGGGACGGTGGGGAAGGCCGCGGTGCACTGATTGCCGCATGGCATCGGTGCATCGAGCTGGCCAGCGGCGTCTGGCAACCCCGTAGTGTCGGGTAGTACGCCCACGTCCAGAATCAAAATGCCGTCTGGCTGAACTTGACCATGATCATCGCCACCGGCCGAACTGTCATCGTCGCTGGCTGAAGTGGCGCAAGACCCCATACCGCACACGATAATGACCGTCACCAGCACGCCGCAGGTCCATGTCTGTACCCTCACCAGGGCCTCCTGGGTCCGACCCCCGCGGTAACGGACTGGCGTCAACATCTGTGGACGCCAGTCCCCTCCGAAGGAACGCGTCTACTAAGGAGTACAGCTCACTCCAACGAACAACCCGCACCCAGGGAATGCGAACAGATCGGCGCAAACGCCCATGTTGGCTTTGGCAGTGATCAGACTCAGGCCCGGACCGCCGGGACCGCACACACCCGCCGGATCTACCCAGTTATCAAGCACAAACCGCGCCATCGCCGTGTTGTACTTGACCCACACCTGCGCGGAGCCTCCGCCGATGGGGGCGGTGATGGCTGTGAGCGAGGGCAGGCGGAAGTAGGCCAGTGCGGTGTTGTGGTCCAGGTAGATTCGGCTCGCGACCGTGTTGAGGACTGGGAAGCCGGGGTCGGCGAGGAGGGGGCCTCCGATCGCTGGAAGCGCGGTGTTGTTGTTGAGGTGGAGCTCTCCTCCGATTCCCAGGAGCGCCGGGAAGCTCACCGTCGTCAGGGCGGTGTTGTGGCCGACCCAGAGCTGCCAACCCATCGCGGCCAGCGCGGGAAAGACCAAGTCGGTCATGGCAGGGTGCGACTGGATATTGAGTTGGGTGCCGATCGCCGCGAGGACGGGGAAACCGACGGTCGTGAGGCCCACGTCGGGGAGGGCCGCGTTGCCGTACATCTTAAGCTCGGTGGTGAGCGCGACCAGCGACGCGAAGCCCAGCGCGGTCATCATGTCGTTGTCGCGGATCTCAAGGTGGCTCAACGCCGTGACCGAGGGAAAGTCGACCGTCGGAAGCGAGGCTTGGCCGCGGACGGTGACCCCTGCGCCGACGGCGGTCACGCCTGAGATGCCCGTGATATCGGTCATGGCGTCGTTGTTGTTGATCGTCAGTTCGCCGGTCATCTTTGTGAACACCGCGAAGGCGTTGAGATGGTCGAGGCTGGGGTTGTTCGAGATCAGAAAGTGGCCGCCGATGGTAGCGATGGGGGCGACGAACGGCGTGATGTCGTTGCCCATCAAGTTGGGCTCGCTGGTGATCCCGAATCCTCCGTCGAGCACCGCCAGCGCGCTGAGATCGAGGGTGGTGAGGTCGTTGGAGTAGATCGTCACGCCGGTGCTCGCCAACGTGGCGGAGACGCTACCCAGCGCAGGCAGCACCAGAGTGCTCATCGCGTTGTTCCCGGTCACGTCGAGGTTGGCGCCGATGGCGGTGAGCGCCGGGAATTCGCCCAAGACGAGGTCGAGCATCGGGTTCGACGCGATGGTCAGCGAGTTACTGATATCGGTGAGGCTCGGAAAGCCCGTGAGGTCCGTCAGGGAGCCGTTGCTGATGACCTCAAGCTTGCCATTGATGAGCGTCAAGGCCGGGAAGTCCGCGACCTGCAGCGCGGAGTTCGCCTTCAGGCTGATGTCGTTGTTGAAACCGCTCACGCCCAACACGGCAAGGCTATTGAACGTGATGAACAACAAGCCCGAGTTGCTCTGGACGAGGATGTCGTTTCCCACGTCGAGGAGCGAGTTCGCGGCAAAACCCGCGTAGTTGGTGTTGAGGAAGCTGAACGAGCCGCGGATGCACTCGACGCCGATGCTGGACGCCGGAGGGTAGGTGTACGTCGACGAGAACGTGAGCTGGGACTGGATGTTGTAGACCTGCTCGCACCCCGCAGAACCATCGATGTTGCCCAGCGGCAGGTCCGTGGTGGGAGGCACGCTGGCGCTGTAGCCGGAGCCGCCGGTAGGCACGCAGAGGATGCTCGGGTTCACCTTCGCGTTGGCAGCGAACGCGGTCGAGCCGACGCCCGTGACGCCCCAACTCGTCCGTCCGGGGTTGACGGTCGAGCAGTCGAAGGCCGCCTGCGCCTCGGTCGCGGCGGCCGTGATCACGGCGAAGGCCAGTATTGATAGAGAGAGAGTTCAGGATTCGGTGGTTGCGCATGGCCGGGTCCCCTGCTTCGGTTGTGTGTTCAGTACCAAGAGCGAGTCGCGAGGCGACTCACTTCGGCACCATAGCTCGCGGCGGTCCGGCGATGCACGCACAAACCGTCCGACGGGCTGAGACCGTAGCCGCCTTTCGATTGCGAGGCTGGTGGATGCGCGACACTCTCGCGCGTCCGGGGCCTCGCCGGAGGTCTGGGGACAGCGCCCGGAACGTTCCGGGGGGTGTAAACAGACCTGGATGCAGCACCCGGACGGCCGTGGGGTGGTGCTTTTGGGCTTGTGGGGAGGGCCCGGACATTTCCGGGGGGTGCAGGGAGGCCTCCGAGCAGGGCCGGGACGTTTCCGGGGGGCGGTTGGATGGGTTTGGGGGGCTATTGAGGGGGGCGTCGTTGCCGTCCGTCACGTCTCGGCCCGGCCCGCCTTGGCCTCCGCGCCGCCGTGGTTGCCGTGCACGCGCCTCCGGCCCGGTCTGCGGGCGCCGGTGTTTCAAGGCTCGCCGGACGCAGGGTGGCTACCAGGACGAGCTGGCGCCGCCGCCGCCGGAGCTGCCGCCGCCGCCGGACCAGGATGAGGACGAGCTGCTGGAGGAGGAATACGCGCTGCTCGAGGAATACGAGCTGCTCGAGGAGTACGAGCTGCTCGATGAGTAGGAACGGCTGCCGCTGGAGCCGGCGCTCCAGGTGCCGCTGCTCCCGGTGGTCGGCACGAGGGCGAAGAGCAGGATGCTGATGGTCTGGACGAAGGCGACGGCCCCGGTGTCGAGCTCGTTGAGGTCGCCCACCATGGCTGAGCCGTAGGCGACGGCCAAGGCGAGCAGGCCGCCGACGATGAGGAAGGCGATGAAGTGGCCGCGGGCGTGGCGGCGGCTGGCGGCGTAGGTGCCGAAGCCGGCGAAGACGTACCAGACCAGGGCGTAGACCAGGGCGTAGCCTGGGGAGCCGGCGATGTACGCGAATGTGGCGAGCGCGGCTGGGCAGGTGAGCCAGAGGGCGACGCGGGTCGGGAGCTCGAGGCGCGCGCGGAGGGTTTGGGCGGCGCGCTCGGCCTCGGCGGCGGACTCGCTTTGGGCGCGGGCTTTGGCGATGGCGCGTTTGCGGTCGTGGCGGTTGCCGCGGGCGCGGGTCGGGGAGAGGTCGCCTAGCCAGACGCGGCGGCCGAGGGCGGCGCCGAAGGCGGCCAGGACGGCGAGCTGGAGGCTCCACCAGGGCCAGACCGGTGGTGGGGGGCGCGGGGTGATGGCGGCCCCGGGCTCAAGGTGGTCGACCGCGCCGGCGACGGACTCCACGATGGCCACGCCGGCGTCGCCGTAACGCTGGGCGGCCAGGTCGGGGCGGAGCGCGTCCAGCATGGCGACGGCCTCGCCGTCGGTGATGACCGGCTCCAGGCCGTAGCCCAGGTGCAGGCGGCTGCGGCGGTCGCCGATGGCCAGCACGAAGAGCACGCCGTCGTCGCGCGCTTTGCTGCCGCCGCCCCAGGCGTCGAAGGCCTGCTGGGCGTAGTGGGCGATGTCGGCGCCGGCGGTCGTGTGGATGACCAGCACGGCCATCTGCACGCCGCTGGCCTCGCGGAGAGCCAGCAATTCCTTGGCGATACGGCCTTCGTCGCCATCCGAGAGCACGCCCGTGAGGTCGGTCACGGGCGCTGTGATCTGGGGGATCTCGGCGCGGGCGAGGGGCGCGGTGGCCAGGGCGGCGGTCAGCGCCAGGGAGGCGACGAATAGCCACCGGGAGAGGGATGGCACTCTCGAGCGGATGGCATTCTTGGAGTGACGCGATATTGACGGCATATTACTCCGCTCGCAGCGCGTCCGAGGGCGGGACGCGGGTCGGGTAGCCGAAGAGGGCGGCCCACAGGCGATTCGGGAAGGCGCCCGCCGACGCGTTGTAGGCCGCGGCGGCCTCGTCGTAGCGCTGGCGCTCGACCCGCACGCGGTTGTCGGCGCCGCTCAGCTCGGCCAGCCGTTCGCGTGCGTTGGAGCTGGCCTCCCAGAGCGCTCGCGTGCCCACCTGGCGCTCCTGGACGTTGACGAGCTGGGCGCGGGCGCGGGCGACGTCGGCATGAGCGCTGGCGAGGCCGCGCTGGCCGAAAAGCGCTGCGAGTAGCGCCAGCCCGCCCACGGCTCCCGCGCCGATGAGGAGGTAGCGGCGGCGGCGAGCGGCGGCGGCGGCGGCGGCGAGCTTGGCGTCACGGCGGCGGCGCAGCTCGGCGATGGCGGGGGCGATGAACCGCTCGGGGATGGCGAGCTGGCGGCCGACGTCGACCAGCTCTTCGACGCTGAGGCGGTCGGCGTCGAGCTGCTGAAGCTCGGCGGCGACCCCGATGATGTCGTCGACGTCTTCATAATCGACGCTTCGTGGGCTGCGTGGGGGCTTGCTCATGAGGTGGTCACCCGGTTGGGCCGCTCGTCGCCGGCGTCGTCTTCGCCCGGCGCGGCGGTCCGCAGCAGCTCGCCGATGGCGG
>CAZNZH010000393.1:0-5791 GCA_964577445.1 uncultured Myxococcales bacterium | reverse complement strand
CGACCGTGCTTGGGGCTCCCCCGACGGGCCAGGCCGACAAGAAGGGAGGAGGCCGGCGGCGGCGCGCGAACGCTGGTCGTGCTGGGAAGTCGTCGACCGGGCGCAAGATCGCCCTCGGCGCGCTCTTCGTCGTCATCGTGGGCGGGGTAGGTCTGGGGCAGACGGACTATGGGTATTTCGGGGTCGACGCGCTGCTCGGCTCAGGCGCGCCGGACCGGCCCATGATGACCGAGCGACCGCCGGTCCGTCCGTCCGCCGCTGACACGCCCGCCGTCTCGCCGATGTCCGGCGACACGCCCCAGGACTACTCGGCCCGCATCGCCGAGCTGGAAAGCCAGCTCGCGGTGGCGCCGGCGGACCCGAAGATTCGCGAGGAGCTGGTCCGCACCCTGATGCGGGTCCAGGAGCGCTACCCGGCGGTCTACGAGTCCAAGCCCGCCTATGGTGCGCTGCTGCAGAAGCTGCTCACCCCCGACCAGCTCAGCGGTGACAAGCGGCTGCTGATCTCCAAGCTGCTCGCTGAGAAGAAGACCGACGACGCGGCCACCGCGTTGGAAGCGTACGTGGCGCAGAAGACGACCAATCCGGACGATCTCTACCTGATGGCGCGCGTGGCTGCGGCCCAAAACGAGCGCGAGCGCGCCATCGGCTACTACAAGCGCGCGCTCGAGACCGACCCGACCTACCAGCCGGCGCTCTACGACCTGGGTGAGATTCAGCTCGCCGCCACGGAGTTCGCCGAGGCGAAGGCGCTGTTTTCGCGCTTGCTTGAGGTCAGCCCCAACCACTCCGGCGCGAAGCTGGCGATGGCCAGGATCTCGCTGTTCGACCATGACTACGAAGCCGCGCTGAAGTTCGGCGACGAGGCCCTGGCCCTCGCCAAGCAGGCCGAGAACCGCGAGGCGATCTTTCAGGCGTGGATGGTGAAGGCGAACGTGGCGGACGCGCAGAAGAAGTCCGACCTGAGGCGGCAAGCGCTGGAGCACGCGCTTGAGATTCGGCCGTCGGACGAGTCGGCGACGCTGCAGTTGGCGGAGCTGTTGAGCCAGATGGGCCTTCATCAGGACGCGCTTCGGCGGTTGAAGGAGTGCCAGAAGGCCGGTTGTGCCAGCGCGGCGTTTTATCGGGCGCTCGTGCAGGCGTACCGCGACGGCGGGCAGGTCGAGGACGCGAAGAGCCAGCTCAACGAGGCGCTGCGCGCGCAGCCCAACGATACGGGGCTGCTGATGCTGCAGGCGGCCGATGAGGTGGCGGCCGATCGGCTGAAGACGGCGAAGGCCATCTACGCGCAGATCATCGAGAACGAGCCGACCTCGGCGGAGGCGTACACGGCCCTGGCCGCGCTCGAGTTGGCCGAGGGGCGCAACGCCGAGGCCGTCGAGGTGCTCCGCCAGGGTGTCGAGGCGGCGGACCAGAAGCTGCCGCTGCTGGAGAAGCTCGCCGAAGTGCAGATGACGATCGGGGCGACCCTGAAGGCCAAGGAGACGATGGCCGAGATCCTGAAGCTGGATCCCAACAACACCGAGGCCAAGCTGCGGTTCGCTCGGTTGCTCAAGGGGCTTGGTTTTGCCGACGAGAGCGCGCGATTCTATGAGGACCTGCAGACGATCGGCGCCCTCGATGGTGCGGACGCCCTCGACTACATCGAGGTGATGTACCGCCAGAAAGAGTACGACCGGGCGCTGGCCGCGGTGAAGTCGGTGCTCGGTTCCGACCCGCTGAATCTGCGCGCGAACGTGCTTCAGGGCGCGGTGCAGAGCGCGATGGGACGCTACAAGGAGGCCGACGAGGATCTGCGCAAGGCGCTCAAGGTCGATTCGACCAGCGCGGAGGCGTACTACTACCTGGGCCTGAACGAGCTGGCGCAGGGGCGCACGGCGCCGGCGGTCGAGTACCTCTCGAAGGCGTCGTCGTTGGCGCCGACCAACCTTGAGATGCGCCACCAGCTTGGCCGCGCGTTCAGCGAGGTCGGCGGCGTCGGTAACCTCCGGCGCGCGCTGTCGGAGTACTCGTTCATCATCAACGAGTACGAGAAGTACACGACGCCGGTGGATAAGAAGCGGATCGACCCCGAGATCTACCTGCTGCGCGGCCGGCTCTACTTCGACAACGGCCAGTTCCGCGAGGCGCTCGCCGACTTCAAGCTGGCGATGTTGCTCGACCCCGTCCGGCAGGACCTCATCATCGAGTTCGCCAAGACGCTGCAGACGATGGGCAAACAGGACGAGGCGCGCACATATCTTGAGGAGGTGTTGACCCGCGACGAGAAGAACCCGGCGGCGCACTTCTACTTGGGTGTCATCGAGGCCAAAGATGGCGACAAGAACTCCGCGGAGGAGCACTTCAAGCACGCCATCGCGAGCGGCGGCGCGAACTTCCCGGCAGCGCACCGCTACCTGGGCTTCATGTATAAGGACAAGGGGCTGACAGCGCTCGCTTGCAACGCGTTCCGCGAGTACCTGCGTGTGGCCCCGAAGACCGCCTATGACCGCGAAGAGATCGACCGGCAGATCTCGCGGATGTGCCGGTAGCCTCAGTCGAATCGGCGGCTGGTGGTGCGGGCGCGGTCGTGAAGCTAGCGGTCCGCCAGGCGCGTGATGAACCGGTCGATGGCGGCGCGCATGGCCGGCGTCCGGGCCGGGCTGCCTTCGTTGAGCATGATCGAGAAGGCCAGCCGGCGATTGGACTGGGTGGTCAGGTAGCCCGAGAGGCTGACCACCTCGTCCAGGGTGCCCGTCTTGGCGTGGACCCGGCCCTGGGTGGTGGGGCCCTTGAGCCGGCCGCCGAGGGTGCCGCTGCTGCCGGAGACGGCGAGGCTGTCGCGGAAGGTGTCGGCGTTTTGGGGGTCGGCCGCCATGGCGACCAGCAGTTGGACCATGCCGCGCGGGGTGATCTGGGTGGCGTGGTAGAGCCCCGAGCCGTTGACCACCACGAACTGGTCGGGGCGCAGGCCGAGCTCGGTCAGCGCGCTGGTGACGGCGGCGCGGGCGTGGGCCCAGGTCGCGGGCGCGCTGTCACCATCGGTGCGCCCCAGCTCTCGGAAGAGGGTCTCGGCCATGAAGTTGTTGGACCAGGTGTTGATGTCGTGGACGGTGTCGGCGAGCGTCGCGCTGGCGTCTCGGGCGAGCTCGGGCGGCAGCGGCTCGCACGCGCGGCGGCGAACCGCGACCGGGCCCGCGACGTGGACTCCCCGGCGCGTCAGGGCCTCCGAGAGCAGGTAGCCGCTGAGGAGATCGGGGTCGGCCACCCGGCGGCGCTCGTTGAAGCCGGTCCGTCCCGCGCCGAGGCTCCCGGTCACCCGGACCAGGGTGCGGCCGTCGGGGAGACCGGACACGGTGACCTGGACGCCACCGCCGTGACCAGAGACCGTGCGCGCGGACGCCTCGATGACCACGGCCGCGGTCGGTGGGTCGATCGACACGTTGACGGGGCGACCGGCCTTCTTCGAGCCGCGCACTGCGACGCGGACGGCGCCGAAGTTGGACGCGGCGGCACCCACGGAGGCGCGGTAGCCGGCGTCGGTGTCTTTCTGGTCGAAGGCCGGCGGCAGGCAGGCCTCGTCGTGGCGCGTGGCGTCGACGATGACGCCGCCGCGGACGGCGCGCACGCCGCGGTTCGCGACGGCGGCCGCCAGCTCCGCGAGGTCGGCAGGCATGAGCTTGGGGTCGCCGCCGCCGACCAGGACCAGCGGGCCGTCCACGGTGTCTTCGCGGACGGCGCCGTGCACTCGGGTCGTCCAGATCGTGTCCGGTGGCAGGCGGCGGAGCGCGGCGGCGACGGTGAGCAGCTTGGCGCCGCTGGCGGGATACAGGAGGCGGTCGGCGTCGTGCTCGGCCAGGACGTTGCCCGAGGACAGGTCCGCGACGGCCGCGCCGACCACGATGCCACGCAGGGCCGGGTCGGCGACGAAGGACTCAAGGAGCGCAGGGGCGTCCGACGGGCGCGCGGTGGCCGGCGCCGCGATCGCGAGCAGGGCGAGGAGCGCGAGGGCGCCGCGTGTGGCGTGAAATCGTCGGAAATCCATGACCCATCTTGATCCCGCGGCATAGGGATGACAAGGAACGCAGGCGGTCGATTCCCGACCGGGCGTGGAGCCGGGCGGGTGTGGAGGTGGTTTGGCGGACGCGGTGACGAAGGCGTGGTGGCTCAGGAGCGGCAAACGCCTGCTGGGCGACTTGGCCGTGGGCGGGCTCGTGGCCTTGCTGGTGCTGGGCGCAATGCAGTGGATGCAGCGGCGCGCGCAGCGTGGCGGGGGCGGGGTGTGGCCGGTGGGCGTGGAGGCGCCGGCCATGGGGCTGACGGACATCAGGACGTCGGAGCGGCTGGACCTGGCCGGCCTGCGGGGCGTCCCGGTCATCCTGAACTTCTGGGCGACGTGGTGCGGCCCCTGCATGCGCGAGCTGCCGGATATCGAGGCGCTGCATCGCGAATCGGCCGGCCGCTACCATGTGGTCAGCGTCGTCTCAGAGGCCGCGTCCGTGGTGCGGCCGGTCATCGCGAAGAAGGCACTGACCATGCCGGTGCTCCTCGATTCGGCCGGCGCGGCCTTCCGGGCGTTCAAGGTCGAGCGGCTCCCGACCACGGTCATCTTGGACAGCGAGGGGCGCTTCGTCCACGACTTCACCGGCGTGGCTGACCCGGACATCCTGCGCGACCACATGGCGCGTTTAGGCGGCGCGGCGCGCTGAGCCCCGTCAAGGGGGTGGCGCTTCCTGCAGCGGCTGACCGACCACCGCGGGGCTGCCGCGCCGCTCCCGCGGTTCCGAGAGGGTTCGGTTCGTCAGGGCCTCAAGGTGCTCGGTGAAGGTCGGGCTGTCGATGTCTCGCCGCGCGCTCATGTCTCGGTATGCGGCCGCCGCGTCTTCGAGCAGGCCATGCCGCTCGCGGGTCCAAGCCTCGATGACTTCCAGGGCTTCCGACGCCTCCGGCCGCGCCGCTCGCGCGCGGTCCAGCGCCTTCAGGTCAGACCGCACCGCCTCGACCTCGGCGGTGGTCATCACATAGATCCACGCGGCGTCCGGCGCTCCAGCGGAGCCCCCGCCATCCTGACCCGCCAGTCGCCAGTAGACGAACGCGCCCCTGGGGAGCGCCTGCCACGGGCGCAGGCGCGGTGTCTCGAGGCTCGCCCAGCGCTCAAGCGGCGCGAGCTGGCCGTCGTCGTCCAGGCGCCAGAAGGCCGCCGTGTACCGCTCGCCAGCGTGCCCTTGCTGCCAGGCCAGCGTCGGCCGCGCGTCGATGACCGCGGTCTCCCGGGGGGTCGGCTCGCTCCCGTCCGCACCCGGGGGCAGCGAGCGGTCCTCCGGCAGCTCTCGCGGCCGCCACGCCGGCCCTGCCTCCGACGCATCCTCGGTCAGCCCTTCCAGCACCGATCGCACCGGCGCCAGCCCGCTCGGTGCGCCTCCCAAGGCCTTGACCCCGTGTGGTTCCAACGCGTAGCGGCCCGGTCCCATCAGGCGCCAGAGGGTGTTCGGCCGCTCGAGCAACCACAGCGTCGACCCGTCGGCCAGGCCCACGACGTCGCCCTCCTCCACGGTGTCGAGCACGCCCAGCACGCGCGAGCTCTCCTCGGGCGGGGGCGCCGGCTCACCGCGTCTCGGGCGCCGTGGTTTGGGCGCCGGCTCGACCCGCGCCTCGCTCGTGGCCCGCCCGCTGAGCCCGACCACGACGCCGCGCTTGGCAGGCGCCTCGGCCCGCGCCGCGCCCCCCACCGCCAGCCCGCAAACCAGCGCGGCCGCTACCAGCGCTCGGACGCGCGAGCTCAGAAGGTGTTCCCATATTCTCCCGTCGCGTG
>CAZNZH010000392.1:0-5808 GCA_964577445.1 uncultured Myxococcales bacterium | reverse complement strand
ATAGCGCTGGTGACGCTGCGCGGGCCCTGGGGCTGGTCGATCTTCGGCGTCGTCTGGACCCTGGCGGCCGCGGGCGTCGCGTTCAAGCTGCTGGCCATGGAGCGCCTCAAGCGCGTGTCGGTGGCGGTCTACGTGCTGATGGGCTGGATGGCGGTGGTCGCCATCGAGCCGCTGGTCGACGCGCTGGGCGGCGGCGGCGTGGTCTGGCTGGCGCTTGGCGGCGCGTGCTACTCGGTCGGCGTGTTCTTCTATATGTCCAAGCGCCTGCCTTACAGCCACGCGGTGTGGCACCTCTTCGTCTTGGCAGGCAGCATCTGCCACTTCTTCGCGGTGTGGCTGCATGTGCTGCCGGTTGAGATCGCCGCGTAGTCACCCCTACGATTCGATGCGCCTCGCCCCGCGCCCTCCGCTGAGGTTTCCCGATGGTCATGCAGAACACACGGCGCCCCGATATCGCCCCGCCCGCCGCGGTGGCCAACGACTCTCAAATCGACGCGGGCGACGCCTCGAAGAAGGCCGGCCTCCGCGCGGTCGGCTACGACGAGGGGGCGGCGATGCTCAGCCCCGCGCCGGCGGCTGAGGCGAAAAACGACGCGGCCAAGACCGAGGATCCCAAGGCCAAGGAGGCGCGGATTCGGGCGAGCTGGGAGGCGTCCCTTGGGAAGTTCCTGGGCGGGAAGCTCTTCGACTTGCTCAAAGAGCACGTCTCGCAGGCGGGGCTTGAGGGCTACGCCAAAGAGGGCATCGGGGCCATCGGGAAGGCCATCCCGGGGCTGGTGAAGCCGACGAAGGCCGGGGCGGCCGGCGGGTTGCTGGACGAGGCGGCGGAGGCGCAGGCGCTGCAAGCGTTTTTGGGCGCGCTGACGCCGATCTTGACGGGCGCTGCGGAGAAGTGGGTCGAGGGCGCGGACGGGCAGAAGGTCCTGGCGGCGATCTCGGGCTGGGTTGAGGGCCACCCGCGGACGGTGGCGGTGTCGCTGGGCAGCGCGGCGATCGCGGCGGCGGTGGCGGCGTACCTGTCGGACATGGACATCCCGGCGCTGGAGCACACGTTCAAGCTGGGCGGCGGCGCGTCGCTGGACCTGGCGACCGAGCTGGGGTCGCTTCAGAACCTCGCCGTGCAGGCGGCGTCGGCGGCGGTGAAGTGGCAGGGCGACGGCCTGAAGGCGTCCATCGGCGCGGCGTACAAGGAAGGCGGCGGCGTGTCTGCGACGGCCGGCGCGAGCGTCGACAAAGCGCTGAACAAGAACACCAGCGTCAGCGGGAATGGCTCGGTGGCGCTTGCGGAAAACGGGCGCATCACCGCGAAGATCGACGGCGGGCTCAAGAGCAAGGTCAACGGCACGCCGCTTGAGTTCGCGGCGGGTGTCGACCACTCGCGAGGCGGCGGCGACGAGGCGTCGACCAAGGTGGTCGGCAAGGTCGTGCTGGGCGAGGGCGGCAAGCAGACCGAGGTCAACGGGAGCTGGGACCCCGGCAGCGACACCTTCGAGTTCGGCATCGACCAGAAGTTCATGGCGGAGCTCGAGGGCGGCGGGAAGCTCAACTACAGCAGCCACGCCGGGACCGACGGCTCGAAGATGAACGTCGCGTGGTCGAAAAACGACCTGAGCGCCCAGCTCGACCTGGCGATGAGAGAGGGCGCGAACACCCTCGGCCTGTCGACGGCCTACAAGAATAAAGAGGGCGCGCAGGCCGCGGGCTCGGCGACCTTCGACATGGACTCAAGCCGCCTGACCGCGCTGAGCGCCAAGCTGGGCTGGCAAGACCCGGCGGCCTTCAAGGGCTTCATGGTCGAGTACCAGCGAAAGTGGATGGCCGACACCGGCGCCGACTCCCACCACGTCGCAGCCCAGCTCGAGTACGCCATCGGCAAGCTCGAGGGCCGCCTCAGCGGCAGCGTCGACCTCAACGGCAACGACATAACCAAGGCCAGAGCCGACCTGCTCTTAGGCTACAAGCTCAACAACGACTGGCGAGCCCTCGCCGGCGCCGGCTACGCCACCGAGATGAACGCCCAAGGCGGCATGGACAAGCAGCTCGAGGCCCGCCTCGGCATGCAGTACAAAAACGTCGCCTTCACCGCCGGCTACCGCCCCGACTCCAAGGCCTGGACGGTCGGCCTGACGATCCCGCTGGGCCGCTGAGCGAGCTGGCGGCGGCCTCTGAGCCGCGGTGAATCTGACGCCGCGGCATCGCCCCTTGTGGGAGGGAAGCGGGCTTGGACCCGCTGACGCACGCCGTGGGACGGTCGGCAGGCACGGGCTTCGCTGGGACTCAAACTGTGCCCATGCGCTCGCGGACGAGGGCCACGACCTCTGGAACCACCCGTGCCAGTCGCGCGATCAGGTCGTCGAAGGTCATGGGTGGGTTGACCAAGTCCTCCGCTTGCTCTCGCAAGAGCGCGATGAAGCGATTCGGGTCTGCTTCGAAGATGGAGCGGAGAAACGCATCGGGAGACAGAGCCTGCACGCCGTCTGGGAGCGGGCTGAAGTCCTTGGTGTTGGACGTCGCGATGAGCCGCGCATGAGCGTGGACGGCCGCTGCGACGACGTGGCGATCCTTGGCATCATTTTTCATCGAGGAGATGAGGTGTTCGTATCCGGTCACGTTTGCTTCTGGGAACTCGCGCGTCATCACATCCCGCAACCGGTTCGCCTTTTCGGCAGGCATGATGCCGGACGAGACGAGGTTGCGGGTGGTTTCGTCGAGGATCTCGGCAGACCACCGGACCTGATAGAAGCCGGCCGCGGCGGCTCGCAACAGAGT
This sequence comes from uncultured Myxococcales bacterium, assembly GCA_964577445.1. Lineage (GTDB taxonomy): Bacteria > Myxococcota_A > UBA9042 > PHBI01 > JACKFB01 > JACKFB01. Next base: position 3,039 of record CAZNZH010000392.1, on the reverse strand, counting down.
GTCTCTCAGCGTGAATGGGAACAGGACGTTGGCATCCAGGACGACGATGAGGGGCGGGGTGCGCATGGAGCGGTGCGAAGCCCAGCTACTTCGATTCGGCGTCGTAGCCGCCGAATTCCTGGGTGAGGCGTGAAAGCTCGCGCAGGCCCGCGCGGCGGTTATTGTCGCGCTCCTGTTTGAACGCGAGCACGTCTTGCGTGCGAAGCCGGCGGTGTTTGCCCGTCGTCCGGGCGGGGATGCGGCCTTCGTCGACGAGTCGAACGAGGTATTGCCGGGAGACGCCGAGCAGGTCGGCCGCCTGCTGGCTCGTGACCTCCTTGCTCACGGGGACGACGGTGATCGCGTCGCCCCGGGCCATCAACTCCGCTACTCGCTCAAGGACGTAGAAGACCGACTCTGGAACCGGCGCAGCCACGCCGTCGGGACCGACGATCTGGCAGGTTGGAGCTTGGGGATTCGATGCCTGCGCCATGCCCGCCATGGCGGAAGAGAGGGCGGCGACCTGAGCGCGCTGCTCAAGCGGAGACGCGACCGGCGTCATTCGGCGGATGCGGTTCGGTATCGTTCGAGTGCTGATTCCCATGGTGTTCCTCCATGCAGAGGATCTGATTTTATCGACCTAAACGCAACTTAAAACGACGTAAACGCAAGTCTGCTAGGAGTGGGGCCCGATGGCTACCCCCTTGAGGGCGGGCAGCCGGGTTGCATGCGGCGTTGCACAACCCCATGGGAAGGCTGGCAAGTTCGCGCCGGCTGGCCTAGCGTGCGGCTCCATCTTTACGAGGGACGGTCGATGTTTGGAGCGCTAATTCGGAGGCGGGCCGGGTCTTTGGGTGTCGCGCTGGTCGTTATGCTGCACGCCGGCGTGGCGATCGGGGCTGCGCCGCAGGACGATGAGGCGCGCGCGGCGGCGGCGTCGGCGCGGTGGAGTGAGGGCTACAAGCTCTTTCACAAGCAGCGGTTCGATCAGGCGCTCTTTCGGTTCGAGGAGGCCAACGCGCTGCTCCCCGGCAAGGCCGAGATCGTCTACTACCTCGGTCGCACCCACGCCGCCCTCGGGCAGTGCGCCGAAGCCCTGAAGATACTGGTTCCGCTCGCGGGGACGCTCGGTGAGAGCGAGGCCGCGCAGGAGGCCGAGCGGCTCCGCGGCGCAGACGAGGCTTCGTGTCGGGTGAGGCTCGCCCGAGAGCGGATGGCGGCGTTCGCGTGTATTGATGCCGTCGCGGTTCTCGCGACGCTGCGGATCGAGATGTTGGACCGCGACGCCCAGCCTGGCGCGGTGGAGTTGGTCTCCGCGGCGTCTCGCTGCGCCACGGACTTCGACACGAACACCGAAGCTGGCCGGGCGGCTGCGCGCGCGCACGCCGACGCGCGGAGGCAGCTCGCGGAGGGCCGCCCGATCGACGCGCTCCGCGCGGCCGACGAGTCGCTCGCGAAGCTCGCAAACGACCCCGCGAAGCTCGTGCGGGCGTTGGCGCTGGAGCAGCTCGGGCGCTGCGATGACGCGCTGGTAACCCTGGAGAACGCCAAGCGCTCCATCAACAGCACCGTCCAGGCCGAGCAGTCGGGCGTGATCGATCGCTGCCGCGTGTCGGAGGCGAAGCGCTTCGTGGCCGCCGAGGACTGCCGCTCCGCCATCCCGCTGCTTGAAAAGCTGCAAGGCCGCGTCAATGACGGGGCGCAGCAGTGGCTCGACGAGACGCTCGCGTGGTGCGCTGCACGAATGACGGTGTTCTTGACCAACACGCCGGATCGCCGCGCGGCGTATGCCCACTTCGAGGCCGCTCGAAAGGCCGCCGCGGCGGGAAAGCTCGACGTCGCCAAGGGCCGCTACACGAAGGCGCTGGGCTTGGCCGATGAGCCCATCATCCGCCGTGAGCTGGCCCATGTGTTCTTGCGGCTACGCGATTGTCCGCAGGCGCAGGCGTCCCTCGCAGGCATCGCAGAGCCCCAGCGGTCGCCCCGCGACCTGGCCACGCTGCAAGCCTGCGGCCCTTTCAAGCCGGAGCGGGCGCTTGAGGGTGATGGGCTGGTCGGCTACGTCGACGCGCTCGAGCAGGCGTGGTCGCGGCTCGACGCCAAGGACTTCGAGGCCGCACGCAAATTGCTCGGCGCCCTCTACGTAGTCGGCTCGAACCCGGCCGTGCGGGCGGCGAGCCTGGACGTGCTGTTTCAGATGGACCGCTGCGCCCAGTACGCTGCCGAGACCGCGGAGGCCCCGCGCGCGGTCCGCGATCTGATGGCGGACCTCGACCGACGGCAGGCTGTGTGCGGCGCCGCACCGACCGTCGTGGCCGTCAAGCCTGTCGCCAGCGCCGCACCCATCGCCCGCGCCGAGTCCGCCGAGTTCGGCCTACAGGCATCGACCCCACCGCGCACGCAACGGCGAGGCGCCCGAATCGCAGGCTGGATGACCCTCACCCTGGGGGTCGCCGCGCTGGGCCTGGGCGGCTACGCCATGGCGAAAACCAACGCCGCCGCCAACCGCGCCTCCGACGCCGCCTCGGTCTACAACGCAGACGCCACCAGCGCCCCAGAGGTCTTCGACGCCCGAGACGCCTACGACCGTTCCGCAGACGATCGGGACACCTGGCGCACGCGCGCCGTCATCTTCGGCACCGCGGGCGGAGCGGCCGCGCTGACCGGCATCATCCTCCTCATCGTCGGCCGAGATCGAGGAACGACGGACTCAGCGCAGATAAAGCCCTACACCACCGCCCGCAGCGTCGGACTGGCGGGGAGTTTCTAATGCGCCAACACCTCGCCGCCCTCGCGATCCTCTTGCTGCCCACAATCAGCGCCTGCACCGACATCCCGGACCTCCAGGCGCGCCTGTTCTTGGAGATCCACACCGACCCAGCGTCAGGCGCCGTGCCGGACACGGTCCGCGTCGCGTTGACGGATGCGGCGGGAACCTCTTACCCGAAATCCATCGACGACCCGGCATGGACCCTCGCGGTCGGCCAAGGCGAAGACGGGTCCCTCGCCCTCGCGACCTTACCGATGAGCATCTCGGAGTCCCTCGTGTCGCCGGTCCGG
>CAZNZH010000391.1:0-5811 GCA_964577445.1 uncultured Myxococcales bacterium | reverse complement strand
TTTCGACCTTGATGGTCTTGGACTCGTCCTTGTAGCCGCCCTTCTTGGCCTCGATCGTGACCTTCTCCCCGATCCGCAGGCCCGAGATCACCCAACTGTCGCCCTGACGGCTGAGGCTCCCAGTGTTCGCGGTGACCGAGGCGTCTTTCGGCTCGACGGACACGGCCAGATTCGCCAGGGCGGCTGCACCGGCGACCTCGATGGTGATCAGCGGCTGATCGTTGCGGATGGTGAACTTGCGCTTGACCGACTCAGCGCCGCCCGCCGGCTGCACCTCGATCTCGACCTCTTCCCCGACCGTGGCCTTGAGCTTGCCGTCGGCGTCAAGCTGGCGCCCGTCGACGAAGATCTTCGCGCCCTCGGCGTTGGTCCGCACCGCGACCGTCACCTCCTGCGCGATCTTCACCAGCTTGATGCTCTCGCGCTGCGACTCCTCGGTGATGGTCACCGTCTCTTCGAAGCGTTCGTAGCCGGGAGCCTCCGCGACGATCACGACCTTCTGGCCCTTCGCGAGGCCGCTGAGCTTCCCGTCTACCGCCTTGCCGTCGGCGGTGACCTTGGCGCTGTACGGGTCGACCTTCAGCTCAAGCACGGCGTTGCCCGCTGGCGCCGCCTGCATCTGGGCCGCCGGGGCCTCGCGCGTCGGCGGCGCGCTGCTGGCTTGCGGGCCGCTTTGGCCGTCCATCACCTTATACATGAGCCAGCCGACGCCGCCCACGACCACCATCAACACGAGCAGCAGGATCCAGGCGATGGGGCTGGTCCGCTGCGACGTCTGCCCCGTGAAGGTCCCCGTGTGTCCCTGCGGAAACGCGCCCGTCGCCTGCTGGAAGTTGCCCGTGCCGACGCCCGGACCCTGAGGCGCGCCTCCGACCGAGAGCGCCACCGTCGCGCCGTCGCTGCTCACCTGACCGCGTGACGCAGCCAACGCGGCCTCGACCTGGCTCTGGTTCAAGCTGCCATCGAGCAGCGTCTCGGCCGCCTGGAGGTCGCCGCCGGGCAGCGCCACGGTGCGGTCCGAAGGCAACGGCGCCGCGGTGGCCGCGCTGACCGAGGGCGACGAGCCGGGCGCCGCCGGCACACCAGCCGAGCTGGCGTCGAGGGTCATCTGCCGCTCTTCGGTGTACTCACCGCGCAGCCGCTCGATGTCCTCGCGGAAGATGTCGTGCAGGTACGGCTTGAGCGAGACGCTCTCAAGATCCTGCACGTTCGCGTAGAACCAGCGCGTCAGCTCGCGGCCGAAATCCTCAACCGAGGCGTGCCGCTGGTCGCGGTCCTTGGCGAGGGCCTTCAGCACGACGGCGTCGAGCTCTTTGGGGACCTCGGGGTTCACCGTGGACGGCGGCGGCACGTCGGCCTTCAGCACGTTCGAGAGGGTCTCGAAGTCGCTGTCGCCCAAAAAGAGGCGCTTATGGGTCAGCATCTCCCAGAGCATGATGCCGAGCGCGAAGAGGTCCGAGCGGCCATCCAGCGGCTTGCCGCGCGCCTGCTCGGGGCTCATGTAGGCGCACTTGCCCTTGACCGTGCCCGCCAGGGTCTTGGTGCTGCGCTGGGCCGCCTTCGCGATGCCGAAGTCCATCAGCTTCACTTCGCCCGAGTGCGACATGATCACGTTGTGAGGCGAGATGTCGCGGTGGACGATGTTCAGCGGCTGGCCGTTGTACTCCTTGGTGTGGGCGTAGTGCAGGCCCTTGGCCAGTTCCATCATGATCCAGACGCACTGCGCCGGACCCAGGGGCTTGCCGAGCTTCAGACCCCGCTCGACGATCGCCTTGAGATCGGCCCCTTCGACGTACTCCATCGCGATGTAGTAGCGGTTGTCTTCGGAGTCGAAGTCGTAAATCTGTACGATATTCGAGTGTTGCAGCTTCGAGGCGATGGATGCCTCGTCGATGAACATCTTCACGAAGGCTTCATCATCGGTGAAGTGCGGCAGGATCCGCTTGATGACGATCTGCTTCTCGAAGCCCTCCGCGCCCATGGTCTTGGCGCGGAAGATCTCGGCCATCCCTCCCATGGCGATCTTGCGAAGGAGGACGTACTTGCCGTATCTCTGCGGGAGGTTCGTAGACGCCATGCCCCATCCGTGGTGTTCGGCCCGGAAGCGTTTGGGAACCAGCGATTTCGAGGCGCGTCTAGCCCTCGAATGGACGCTGGATGCTAGCACACGCCCGCGGGCGGAACCACTTGGTCAGCCCGCGGGAATTCCTCAAATCGGCCGTCGGAACTCGCGTGAAAACCCCCGACGGACGGCCTCCATTATCACGGGTTTGACGACCCACGCCAGGAGTCGCGACACAATGAGCTTCAAGGCCCACTACGAGTGCTTCGACGGCTGCCCTGGCGCGGTCTATCCGCTCGATGAGGTCATCTACCGCTGCCGCGAGTGCGGAGGGCTGCTCGACGTGGTCCACGATCTCGACGGGTTGCGCGGCCACGACGCGTCCACGTGGCGGTCGATCTTCGACGGGCGTCGCGGGACCACGACCTGGCCCTACGGTTCCGGCGTCTGGAGCAAGAAGGAGTGGGTGCTGCCCGGCCTGGACGCGGGCGCCATCGTCAGCATGTGCGAGGGGAACACGAACCTCTTTTGGGCCGAGCGCTTCGGGCGTGAGCTCGGGATGAAGGATCTCTGGGTGAAGCTGTGTGGAAACACCCACACCGGCTCGTTCAAGGATCTCGGGATGACCGCGCTGGTGAGCCAGGTCAACCACATGCGACAGCACGGCGTGAACATCCCCGCGGTGGGGTGCGCGTCGACGGGTGACACGTCGGCGGCGCTGGCGGCCTACTGCGCGGCGGCGGAGATCCCGGCGGTGGTGTTTCTGCCGGCGGACCGCATCTCGCTTGCCCAGTTGGTGCAGCCGCTGGCCAACGGCGCCCTGGTGCTCAGCCTCGACACCGACTTCGACGGCTGCATGAAGCTCATCCAGGACGTGGTCTCGCGCATCCCGATCTACCTGGCGAACTCGATGAACAGCCTGCGCCTGGAGGGGCAGAAGACCGTCGCCATCGAGATCGTGCAGCAGTTCGACTGGGAGGTGCCGGACTGGGTCATCGTGCCGGGCGGCAACCTCGGCAACGTGTACGCGCTGGGCAAGGGCTTCCTGATGATGCGCGAGCTGGGGCTGACCAAGCGGCTGCCGCGGATCGTGTGCGCGCAGGCCCACAACGCGAACCCGCTCTACCGGGCGTACCGTGACGGGTTCGACAGCTACGCCCCCATGGTCGCGGAGAAGACGCTGGCGTCGGCGATCCAGATCGGGGATCCGGTCTCGATTCACCGGGCGATTCGTGCGCTCAAGGCCCACGACGGCGTGGTGGAGGAGGCGACGGAGGACGAGCTGATGGACGCCTCCGCCCGCGCTGACCGGACGGGCATGTTCTGCTGCCCGCACACGGGCGTGGCGTTGGCGGCGCTGATCAAGCTGCGCGACAACGGCACCATCGGCCCCGGCGACCGCACGGTGGTCGTGTCGACGGCGCACGGGCTGAAGTTCGCCGACACGAAGAGCGCCTACCACGGGCGCCAGCTCCCCGGGCTGGCGTGCACCCACGCGAACTCTCCGGTGTCGCTGCCGCCGGACGCGGATCGCGTGCTGGATCTCCTGAAGGAGCGGCTCGCGATGTGATGGGAGGAAGCGGCTCGCGATGTGAGGGCGCGCCTTGGCGCTCGGTCGTCCCGCGGCAGCCGGGGATCACGGTCGCAGCAGGGACTCCGCGAGCTGCTGCGCCGCCGCTTTCGTGCTGACACGCCCCTCGAGCTGCGCGTCCTCCACGGCGTCGAGCACCTGCTGAAAGCGCGGGCCCGGCTGGTGTCCCGCCGCGATCAGGTCGCGGCCGCCGATCAGCCGCGGCGGGTTCAGGTCGAGCTCGCTGTAGCGGTCGCGGTCAGCGCGCGCGGCGGCCCAGGCTCCGGCGTCGAGCTGGCCCGCGCGCGCCGCCATCTCGGCGGCCTCAAAGGCCGTCGACGCCGCGGGCCCGCGCAGGTGCCGCTTCTGGGCCGCCACCCCCAAGTCAGCCCAGCCCGAGATCGCCCGCGCGGTCTCGATGGCCGCGCCGATGTGACGAGCGAGGGTGGTGGCGAGCCGGTGGCGCTGCCCGAAGCCGTCGGCGTCGGCGGGCAGCGACGCGACGTCGAGCAGCAGCGCCGCGTAGCCGACCGCTTCGTCCAGGGGCCCGGCGCCGACAAAGCGCTCGCGGGCGCTGGCCAGAGACGGCACCTCGGGGAGGATGCGGCGGCCGAGGCCGGAGGCGTCCAGGAGCTCCAGCCCGCGCGCCGCGCCGCCCTCGGTCAGCAGCCGCGACAGCTCCTGGGTCACGCGCTCGACGGAGACCTGGCTGATGTCGTTGGCGTGGGACGCGATGGCCGCCCAGGTGTGCGGCTCGATCTGGAAGTCGAATCGCGCGGCGAACCGCAGCGCACGCAGCAGGCGCAGCTTGTCTTCGTCAAAGCGCGCGTACGGGTCACCGATGGCGCGGATGATCCCCGCCCGCAGATCGGCCTGGCCGCCTACGTGGTCGATGATGGCGCCGCCGAGGGCCGCCGCGGCGCCCTCGGCCAGGGCCAGCGGGTCCTGGAGCAGCCCGTTGATCGTGAAATCGCGGCGCAGCACGTCGTCGCGCGAGCTGGACCAGCTCACCGCGTCGGGGCGCCGGCCGTCGGTGTACCCGCGGTCGGCGCGAAAGGTCGCGACCTCGTAGACGCGGTCCCCGTCCACCACGCGCACCACGCCGAACTGGATGCCGACCGGGACGCAGCGAGGAAAGATCTCCATGATCGCGGCCGGTTCGGCCGACGTGGCGATGTCGTAGTCCTTGGGGGCGACCCCCATGATCGCGTCGCGGACGCAGCCGCCCGCGAACACGGCCTCGTAACCCGCCTCGCGGAGCCTGCGCACGATCGCGGTCGCCCCGCGACGCAGCGTCGAGTCAGAGGCGGGGCTCGGGGTTTCGCTGGTCATGCCATGCGCGTTATAGCGTCACTCGCGCGGGCGGATCCATCGCGTGTGGTGAGCGCACCGCGGGCTCGGCCGGCCCGGGGCGTTGAACCCATGAGCCCGCCACTGCTATGTTCAAGTGCCGCGCCCGGCCCAGCTTCCCCGGCGCCACGATCCACCGGAGGCGCCGCCCCATGACTACCGCCGCTGCGGGTTCATCTTTGCGCCGGTCGCGCTGGCCGGTGGGGCTCGTCGCTGGGCTCGCCGCGGCGCTGCTGACCCTTGGCGCCTGTGGCGGCGGCGCGAGCGCCGAGGCCGATGCCGATGCCGAGACCGGGCTGGGCGACGTGGGCGCGGGCGGCGGCGACGGCGCGGCGCAGGTCGCGCTGCCGGTCCTCCGCGTCGCCATCAACGCCAGCACGCTCACCGGCAACGCGCCGCTGGTCGTCGACTTCATCGCCCAGATCGACGGCGACACCGGCGCTTGCGCGACGCTGACCTACGCCTGGGTGGTCAACACGACCACCACCTACGACACCGCCGGGTTTACCCACACGTTCTTCTCCTCGGGCACGGCACCCATCTCGATCTCGCTGACATGCAAGGTCAGCGACGGGCGCGAGGTGAAGGCCACCGACGCCGTCGAGGTGCGCACCGCGGGCTGTGCGGACCTGCTCTTTGACCAGGTCTCCCTCGATCCGCCGGTCGATGTCGCGCCTGGGGATACGGTCCGGCTCAAGCAAGGAAAACTCTACAACGAAGGCGACGCCATCACCGTGCCCTTCGAGGTGCGCGTGGTGCTCTCGCTCGACGACGTCTACGACGCAGACACCGACGTGGTGGTGGCGACGCGGGCCTTCGAGTCCATGGG
>CAZNZH010000390.1:0-5839 GCA_964577445.1 uncultured Myxococcales bacterium | reverse complement strand
TTTAGGGTGTCAATTGCGGGGCATGGGGCGACCCATCGCCGCAGGCCCTCGCCGCAGGTCAGCTACAGCCAGACGTCCCGCCGCAGGTGATGCACTTCAGGCATGTGCCATTGCGCACTAACGTCATGTGCCCGCACTCTCCGCACGCGTCGCCCTCGTAGCCCTTCAGCCGCGCGACCGACGCCTCGGACACGCCGCCACCCGACGCGCTCATGAGGCCAGCACCCGCCGCCAGCACGGTCGGCGAGGGGCCGGCGTTGGCGTCGGTGATGCCCGTGTCGACGTGCACGCTGCGCGCCGGGCGCGTGCGCGGCTCGGGGGTGTCGTCGGCGCCGCTGCGGATATCGTCGACGCCGTGGCGCGCCGACACCTCCTCGGTGTCCGACGCGCCGTCCGCGCCGAGGCTGCCCGGCGGCACCTGGGCCAGCTCGTTGCGGCCCAGGTAGCTGATGGCCAGCTCGCGAAAGATGTAGTCGATGATCGACGTGGTCATCTTGATGTAGGGGTTGCCCTGCACCATCCCGTTCGGCTCAAAGCGCGTGAAGAGGAAGGCGTCGACGTACTCGTCCAGCGGCACACCGTGCTGCAGGCCCAACGACACCGCGATGGCGAAGCAGTTCATCATGCTGCGGAAGGCCGCGCCCTCCTTGTGCATGTCGAGGAAGATCTCCCCGAGAGTGCCATCCTTGTACTCGCCGGTGCGCAGGTACACGTTGTGCCCGGCGATGACCGCCTTCTGCGTGTAGCCGGCGCGGCGATTCGGCAGCTTGCGCCGCTGCGCCAGGTAGCGGACCACGATGCGCTCGGCGATCTCGGTCGGCCCGGTGGGCACCGTGGGCTCGCCGTCGTCATCGGTCAGCGAGTCCAGCCCGAGCTCGTCGTCCATGGTCGCCGACAGCGGCTGGCTGAGCTTCGACCCGTCGCGGTAGAGCGCGTTGGCCTTCAGCCCCAGCCGCCAGCTCATCTCGTAGGCCTGCTTGACCTGCGCGACCGTGGCGTGGTTCGGCAGATTGATCGTCTTGGAGATAGCGCCCGAGATGAAGGGCTGCACCGCCGCCATCATGGTGATGTGGCCCTCGGCCGCGATGTAGCGCTTGCCGTGGCGGCCGCACTTGTTGGCGCAGTCGAAGACCGCCAGGTGCTCCTCGCGCAGATACGGCGCGCCCTCGACGGTCATGCGACCGCAGATGGCGTCGTTGGCCTCGCGGATCTCGGCGGGCGCAAAGCCCAGGGCGGTCAGCAGGTCGAAGTCCGGCGCGTCGAGCGCTTCCGCCGAGATGCCCAGCGGGCCGGTGATGACCTCGTCGGTGACCACGAAGCGGTTGAAGACGAAGGTGATGTCGAAGCTGCGCGCCAGCTCGGACTCGACCCGGTCGATGACGTCGACCGGGAACCCCTTGTCCAAAAGCGACCCGCGGTTGATGTGCGGCGTGCCGACCAGGCTGCCCGTGCCGCGGCCATAGGTCACGATCGCCGCGATCTGGGCGTCGCTGTAGCCGAGCTTGCGCAGCGCCTCGGGCACCGACTCGTTGATGATCTTGAAGTAGCCGCCACCGGCGAGCTTCTTGAACTTCACCAGGGCGAAGTCCGGCTCGACCCCGGTGGTGTCACAGTCCATGACCAGCCCGATGGTGCCGGTCGGCGCGATGACCGTCGTCTGTGCATTGCGAAAGCCATACTGACTTCCCAGCGCCAGGGCTTCGTCCCACGCCTTTCGCGCCGCACCAAGCAGCGACGGCGGCGCCACATTGGGGTCGATAGGCGTCGGCGCGATGGCCAGCCCCTCGTAGCCGTCTTCCCGCGCGCCGGCCTTGACGCCGTAGGCCGCGCGGCGGTGGTTGCGGATGACCCGCAGCATCGGCTCGCGGTTCTTCTCAAAGCCGGTGAAGGGGCCCAGCTCGCGGGCCATCACTGCGCTCGCGCGGTAGGCCGTGCCCGTCATCAGCGCGGCGATAGAGCCGCCGATGGCGCGGCCGGCGTCGGAGTCGTAGGGGACGCCGTTGACCATGAGCAGGGTGCCCAGGTTGGCGTATCCCAAGCCCAGCGTGCGGAAATGCCAGGACAGCTCGGCGATGCGGCGCGACGGGAACTGCGCCATCAGCACGGCGATCTCGAGCACGATGGTCCACAGATGACACGCGTGGGCGCAGCTCTCGACGTCCAGCGGCTCGCTGTCGCCGCGAAAGCGCATCAGGTTGAGGCTGGCGAGGTTGCACGCCGTGTCGTCGAGGAACATGTACTCGGAGCACGGGTTGCTGGCGTTGATGCGGCCGTCTTCAGGGCAGGTGTGCCAGTCGTTGATGGTCGTGTCGAACTGCAAGCCGGGGTCCGCGCAGCTCCACGCGGCGTAGGTGATGTCGTCCCAGAGCTCGCGCGCGGAGATGACCTTGGCCGGCTTGCCGGTGGTGCGCTGAATCAGCGCCCAGTCGTCGCCCGCGTTGACGGCCTCCATGAACGCGTTGGACAAGCGCACGGAGTTGTTCGAGTTCTGGCCCGACACCGTGTAGTAGGCCTCGGAATCCCAGCCCGTGTCGTATTCGGAGAAGAGGATGCCGGTGTAGCCCTGCTCGCCGAGCTGCACCGCGCGGCGGATGTAGTTCTCGTGGATGCCGGCCGCGCGTGCGGCGCGCACCGTGGCCGCGAGGTCCTTATTGATCTTGGGCTGGGTCGACTGCCCGTTGAGGCCGCGCTTTTTGCCGGCGGCCACCGCGCCGATGATGGCGTTGAGGTGCTTGTTGTTGAGGCGCGCGCCCAAGACCAGCGCGGCGACCTTCTGCTCTTCCTGCACCTTCCAGTTGATGAACTCGCGGATGTCCGGGTGGTCGACGTCCAGCACGACCATCTTGGCCGCCCGCCGCGTCGTGCCGCCCGACTTGATCGCCCCCGCCGCGCGGTCGCCGATCTTCAGAAAGCTCATCAGCCCGCTGGACCGCCCGCCGCCCGACAGCGGCTCGCCCTCGCCGCGGAGCGCTGAGAAGTTCGACCCCGTGCCGGACCCATACTTGAACAGGCGCGCCTCGCGGACCCACAGGTCCATGATGCCGCCCTCGCTGACCAGATCGTCGGCGACGGACTGAATGAAGCAGGCGTGGGGCTGCGGGCGCTCGTACGCGCTCTCGCTCTGCTTGGCCTCGCCGGTCTTCGGGTCGCAGTACCAGTGGCCCTGGGGCGGGCCGTCGATGCCGTAGGCCCAGTGCAGCCCCGTGTTGAACCACTGCGGCGAGTTCGGCGCGGCCATCTGGGTGGCGAGCATGTAGCAGAGCTCGTCATAGAAGGCCCGCGCGTCGGCCGGGGTGTCGAAGTAGCCGTGGCGCTGCCCCCAGTAGGTCCAGCAGCCGGCGAGACGCTGGAAGACCTGGCGCGCGTCGCGCTCTGCGCCGGTCCGCTCGCTCTCGGGCAGCGCCGCCATGGCGGCCTCGTCGGGGACCGAGCGCGCGAGCCACGTCGGCACGCCCTTCTCGCGGACGGGTTTCACGCTCGCGGGGACGCCCGCCTTCCGAAAGTACTTCTGGACCGCGACGTCGACCGCCACCTGCGACCACGCCTCGGGCATGAGCACGTCGTTGGCCTCGAAGACGACCGAGCCATCGGGGTTGGTGATGCGAGACGTGCGCGTGGTGAACGGGATGTCCGCGAACGGCCCGGCACCTTCGCGGGTGTACCGTCGGGTAATCTGCATGGGATGGTCCTACTCGAGATCGAGGGCACAAATGGGGGACAGGTGCGGCACAAGCGCGCAGCTTGCACGGCGACAACCGGCAGCGCCGGCTACACATAAATACACACATCCGGTCGACACACGTCCGGGCTTGCGTGGTGACGGTCTCAGCCCGCGACGGGTTCGTATCTTCCAGGATGCGGAGGTGACTGTGACGGCAACGGCATGGAGGGTCAACATCTTGGGGTACCCCCATAAAACTTGACCTGGATGTAGGGCCATATATGGCACCGGCAACCCCCCGAAACTGCGACGTTCTCTCCGGTTGCGATGTTTGGACCGCGCCGGGCCATCGAGTGCAAGCCATTGTATTTATACATGTTTGCCCCAAGCCCCCAGAATCAAGGCGCTTCGGCCCGCGACAGCGCAGACGGCGCGCTCGGGCTCGGGATCGAACGATTCCAACCCCGTGAAATCTCTACTGATCAGGGCGTGCCGAGGCCTCACGAACCCGCTGCGATGCGGGTCCCGGGCCCGCGATCGCACGCCCCGTGGGCATCCGCGGCCGACGTGGCGGCCCCGCCCTCACCTGTGCTAGCAGAGGCGACGGGACGAATCGCTCCCGGAGGTGAAGTCATGGGCTCCCGCTCAAGCGACAAGAACAACCGAACGCTGGCGACCAACCGAAAGGCGCGCCACGAGTACCAGATCGAGGAGACCTTCGACGCGGGCCTGGCGTTGATGGGCAGCGAGGTCAAGTCGCTGCGCGCCAGCCAGGTCACGTTCACCGATGGCCACATCGATCATCGCGACGGGAGCCTCTGGCTGCTCAACGTCCACATCCCCGAGTACGTGTTCGCCCACGGGCACGGCCACGAGCCGACGCGCGCGCGGCGGCTGCTGATGCACCACGCCGAGGTCGAGCGCGTCGCCGAGCGGGTCCACGAGAAGGGCTACTCGTGCATCCCCCTGCGCTTCTATCTGAAGGATGGGCTGGTGAAGCTCGAGCTGGGCCTGGCGAAGGGAAAAAAGCAGGCCGACCGCCGCCAGGACCTCAAAGAGCGCGACGCCAAGCGCGAGATGGACCGCGCGATGAAGCGGTAGCGGGCGGGTGCGCGGTCGGGAGGGGGTTGGGGTAGCCGCGCCGAACCGTCACCGCGCCGTGTCAGGGCGTGGACTTCACCAGCTCGAGGGTGGCGACGGGGCAGGTCGCGGCGGGGTCTGCCACCAGCGCGCCGCCGGGCAGCAGCAGGGTCGCCACGGTGCAGAAGCGGTGGGGCGGCAGCTCGAAGGCGACGGGCGGACCCAGCGGCGCGCCGTCGAGCCAGGCGCTGAGCGTCGCCGTGCTCGCGCCGTAGCCGTGGTCATCCCAGCTATGGGCGCCGATGGTGTAGGCGCGCGGCGTGGCGGGCAGCGGCAGGTCGATGGTCTCGGGGCCCTCGCCGTCGGTGTCGTCGAGGGCGAGGCGCGGGTCGTCGGTCGGGTCGCCCAGGACGCCCCAGTCGGGCGCCGGGTTGAGCCAGTGGACGTCGAAGGGCACGTCGAACCACCCGTCGAGCAGCCCGTCGCCGTCGATGTCCTCGCCGGTGGCGAAGGGGTGGCGGAGGTGGAGGTCGACGTCGCTGCCAGCGCCCGGGCCGCGGTCGGTGGGGTCGAGATCGCCCGGGGTGGTCCAGCTTAGCTGGAGGTGGAGGCCCGCGCTGGGGGGGAGCGCCTCGACGACGCGCTGGGCGACCGCGCAGCCCGGGCGGCCCTCGGCGTCCCAGACCGCCAGCGAGAGGGTCCAGGTGCCCACGGTGTCCAGGCGCACGCTGGGGGCTGGGGCGTCGGCGGACGGGGCGAAGGGGGCGCGGGCGCCGCCGGGGCCGGCGGCGGTCCAGACGCGGCGGTCGATGGGGGCGAGGACACCGAAGCTCTGGGCGCTGTCGAGGGTCACGCTGTCGCCGGCCGTGACGGTCTCGGGCAGGACACCCGCGATGACCGGCCAGGGGCAGGCGGCGGCGACCGGGGTGGCGGAGACCGGGACGCGCAGGCTCGAGTGAAAGGCGTTGCTGGCGAGGACGAGGGTGGCGCGGGCGGTGGGCGGCCGGTCGCCCGGCGGAGGCGAGGCGGCCAGGGGCGGGTGAAAGCGCAGCTCGAGATCGAGGCCGTCGGGAGCGGGTGGGACCGCGAAATGGGCAG
>CAZNZH010000389.1:0-5848 GCA_964577445.1 uncultured Myxococcales bacterium | reverse complement strand
TCTCGCCGGTGGTGCCGTCGTCGTCGCTCAACGTGAGGCCGAGCAAGGGGTGAACCTGGTACGCGCCGTGGCCTTCGAAGGCGTTGTCGCCGACCCGGGTCAGCGCGCCGCCGATGGAGCTGCCGTTGGAGTGACCGAGGTCGAGCACGACGCGCGCGCTGTCGCTGGCCGGGAAGGTGTAGCGATGCACCGCGGCGCGGCGGGCGGCCGTGAGCTCCACGCGGACGCCGCTGTCCGCGAGGGTGACCGCGTAGTAGCCGGCCTCGACGATCTCCGAGTCGTGGCTGAAGCTCGAGCGATAGCCGCTCGGCGTGAGATCGCGCGCTCCCACCGTGGGCATCAGGAGGATCTGGCTGTAGCCGTTGCCCGACCCGCCCGGACCTTCGAGCTGGGTGTGGGTGAAGCCCTGAATCGCTGTCGCGCTGTAGTCATAGGCGTCGATGCTTCCCGCGCCGTTGACCGTGTGCGGGCTGGGGCGCATCAGCCCGTGGGGGAGCAGCGGCCCCGGGATGACGTTGCCGCCGCCGCGCGTGCCGATGAGCGGGTCCACAAAGGAGACGAGATCGAGCTCGTCGATGTGCAGCTCGGGGAGCGTGTCGGTCGAGACCTCGGGCGCCAGGATCTCGGGCGTGTCTGTGTCGGTGTCCCCCGCGACCGCGTCTGCGCTCGTGGCGTCGATCGCCGGTGACCCACTCACGCACGCCGCCAGCCTGAAGCCGGCGACCAACACCGCGGCCTGCCACCATGTCATCTCGCGCATCTCACATCCCTGTCCTGTCGCCGCTGCGTGGCGTCGTGGCCCCGTGAGCTCGGGCACCCCCGGAGCGCCAGAGCCGGCGCGCAGCATACCCGCGCCGGGCGTTCGAGACGAACAGACAGCGGAAGCCTGAATCCACCGGGCGCTCGCGGTGGTTGCTCGGCGAGGGCCGTGCGCGCTAAAGCATGATTTCTGGCGCCTGGACTCGGGCGCCGCGTCGAGGTGGGCTCTCGCGATGGTTCAAACACGCACAAGCTGGTCGGGCATGCGCTGCGCCTGGCTTCGGCGCGAGAGCCGACGCCTCCTGATCGCGACCGCCACCCTGGGCCTGGCCTTGTTGGCCGCCGGCTGCCCAAGCGTGGCGCGTTTCAACAGAGCCGCTCCGATCGGGCGGGGCGAGATCGAGGTCACGGTCGCGCCGGCGCTCGCCGGACCTTCAGACGGGTTCAAGGTCGAGACCGAGGGCGAGCCCTATGTGGGCTCAGAGGGTGGTATCAACTGGTTTCCCTCCCTAGATCTTGAGGCGCGATATGGGCTTTCGGAGCGCATCGACGGCGCGGTGACGCTACGAAACATGGGCACGACCTTCGGCCTGGACCTGAAGCTCGCGCTGGCCCATGGGCGCGCAGGTGCCATCGCCTTCGACCCGGCGGTCCAGGTGGGGCTCAACGGCAGCTACCTGGGCTTTGAGGCGCCGCTGCTCTTCGATGTCCGGGCGAGCAGAGCGGTGACCCTGGCGCTGGCCTTTCAGTACACGGGGCTCTGGGTGGTCGACGTCGGGTTCCAGCACCTTGTCGGCGGCACCTTTGGCGTCGAGATCGTCGTCACCGACTTCTTGCGCGTGCAGCCCTACGTGAGCATCTTCGTCTGGCTCGATCCGCCAGACCCTGCCTACACGGCGCGGTACTTTTCGGGTGGCCTCGCGTTCAAGTTGCCGCTGGGGCGCAGAGCGTCAGCGACGCCCTAGGCGCACCACGGGCCGATAGCGTGAAGGGCGGCGGCCAAGACGTCGTGGGTCATCGGCGGCTCGCGGCGAGCGAACGGCCGGCCCGCGCGTGCGGGCGCTCCCTGCGTCGCGTGTCTCGATGGCCAGAGCGCCGGCCGAATTCGCCCAGCAGCACGAAACACGAACGCCACCGGCGATGGGCCCTCCATGGGGCGTCGCGGGTGGCGTTCGTGAGGGGTTCACTGGAGTCCGAGCTGGCTTTGGGCCTGCTCCGACTCCAGCTCTCGCTAGCTACTCCACGCAGTCGTCCGGGTAATCCGCGCTACACTCGGTGCAGATGTCCGTGCAGCAGTCGCCGGTCGCGAAGCAGCCCGCGTCGCAGTTGCAGGTGCCCTCACCCTTGAAGACGCCGCAGAGCCCCGCGCAGGACTCGGAGAGCGGATCGACGCAGACCGCGCTCGTACCTTCGTCGAGGCATACGAGGCCCTCGGAGCACACGCCGCACTCTCCGCCACACCCATCGACTCCGCACGCCTTTCCCTCGCAGGCGGGAGTGCAGACCTCGCAGGTCTGGGCGTCGTTGCAGATCTCGTCCGACTCGCATGTGCCGCACACGTCTCCGCACCCGTCACTGCCGCAGGTCTTGCCCTCGCAGTCGGGGACGCAGATGCCGCAGCCGTTGGGGGCCGGCTCGGTGAACACGTCCGCGCACACGTCGCAGATGTCGTCGCAGCAGTCCCCGAAGCTGAAGCAGCCCGACTCGCAGTAGCAACCTCCGGGCTGCTCGTTGGGGCTTCCGCAAGCCCCCCCGCAGGTGGGCCCGCCGCATGTCCCGTCAAGGCCGCAGAACTCACCGTCGTCGCAGTACCCGCAGAGGCCGCCACAGCCGTCGTCGCCGCAGACTTTGCCGTCGCAAACAGGGGTACACGCCACGCAGTCGTCGGGAGCGGGGTTCGGCAAGCCGCAGGTCAGTGGGTAGGTTCCGCTCGGGTCCCCGCCGACGAAGCTCGAGCTGCAGCTATAGAAACCGTTGTCCCCGTCCCAACCGCAAGAGTTGTCCTCACAGATCGCGACTTGCAGCGCGCCGTCCTCAAACCAGTACACCTTACCGTCGGGGCCACAGCAGCCCGACAGGCCGTGCGCCGTGTCGCAGCCGAGCGGCTTCTCGTTGCCCTCGACCGTCACGCAGACATTGAACTCATTGCACACCTGGCCGGTCCCGCATGCGGGGTCACACCCAGCCACGGCGTCAGTCGCGTCGGCAACGGCGTCGGTGGTCACGTCCGGGTCGGTGTCCGCTACGGTATCGGTTGTCGTGTCGACCGCGGTGTCCGGCGTCGCGTCGGTGGTGGTGTCCGGCGTCGCGTCGGTGGTGGTGTCCGGCGCCGCGTCGGTGGTGGTGTCCGGCGTCGCGTCGGTGGTGGTGTCCGGCTTGGTGTCCAGCGTGACGTCGACTGTCGCGTCGAGCTTGGTGTCCGGCGTGGCGTCTTGGGACGTATCTCCGCTGGCGTCGCCGACCGTATCGACCGACACATCCTTGCCACTGTTCTTCTTTCCATCGTCGCATGCGGCGTGTGCGAGCACACCTAGCGCAAGGACGAGCAAACTTAGTCGTTTCAAGGGTTCCTCTCTCTCAGTTCGTTGAGCCGAAGGGTCGGCCCCGCCCGTAACGGACGGCGTGGCACTGCTCGTAGCGTGGTGCGCGAGAGTCACACATTCTGGCGGATCGGGCGGCTGAAGCAAAGCTTTTATACAAGTTCAGTGGCGTGAACTGAGCCGGTCGCGTGGAGCACCTCGATGCTCAAGCTCCCGATCCGTGTCCCGGTGAAGGCCGATATGGGGCGGCGGCTCGGTGCCATTGCCACGCACACCCCGCTGCCGTTAGGCTGCGCCTACCTGAGGGGTACCCATGGTTCGAAAGATCACCCGCATCCTTGTTCCCATCGACGGCTCGGAGAGCTCTGTGCGCTCGGCGCAATGGGCGGTCTTCCTCGCCGAGAGCACGGGCGCAACAGTGACGTTGCTGTATGTGTTTCCCATGACCGACGGACAGCAGGGGTCGCTGGAGGGCCTGTCGGACACCGACCGCGAGCGCTGGGAGGAGGAGATCTCCTCGGAGGCGATGGAGCGCGTCATGGCCGAGCTGCCCGACGGCGAGGTCCGCATCGTCCGCGCCGTAGCGCTGGGCGAGCCGCGGGCCGAGATCGTGCGCTACGCACGCCGCGACAAGTCGGACCTGATCGTCATGGGGAGCCGCGGGACCTCGGCCTTCACCGGGACACTGATCGGGAGCTTGAGCATCGAGGTGCTCCACGCGACCGACATCCCGGTCACGATCATCCACTAGACCATATGGCCCGACCGGCTCCGAGGGATCGATCGGTCGCCCATCGGCTCCGGTTGCGGCTCCGCGCGGTTCTGGCAATTGCTCGCGCGAGCCGATTCGCATATGAACCCAGCTTCCTCTGGACTGGAGCGCTTCATGTCGAGCGAACCCACCGCGAAGGACGGCAAGGTCGTCGCCTTCCACTACACTTTGACGAACGACGCGGGTGAGGTGCTCGACACGTCGCGCGACGGCGAGCCGATGCCCTACCTCCACGGGCACGGCAACATCGTCCTCGGGCTTGAGCGTGGTCTGGCCGGCCGCAGGGCGGGCGAGTCGCTGACGGTCGTCGTGCCGCCTGAGGACGGATACGGCGTGGTCGCGGGCCCCGGCCCCCAGGCGGTGCCGCGCACAGCGTTTCCGCAAGGGATGGCCATCGCGCCAGGCATGCAATTTGGCGCCGAGTCGCCGGACGGCGAGTCGATGGTGCTCTGGGTCACCGAAGTCGGCGACGACGAGGTGCTCGTCGACACAAACCACCCGCTCGCCGGCGTGACCCTGACCTTCGATGTGGAGATCGTGGCCATCCGCGACGCTACGGACCATGAGATCGCCCACGGCCACCCCCATGGCCCAGACGGGCATCATAACCACTGACCATGAACCGCCCGGCACCGGCGTGGCCGTGACGCGCGGACCGCTCTTCCACCGTCGGGTAGCCGTCGTCGCGTGTTTCGCGGCGGGGCTCGCCAGCGGTGTCGCCGTCCGCGCGATTCGAGCGGAACGCGCCGCCCTTGACGCGGCGGAGCGTTCCCATGTCGGCGCCGTGGTCGCCAGCCTCTCGCAGGCGGGGGCGCTCGCCGCGATCGACGATGACGTCGGCGCCCTCCGAACCCTCGTCTGGGCCGCCTCGGCGCTCCGAGCCGCGCCCGGCCCCCCCGCGCTCAGGCAACGGCTTGTCCACGCGCTCGCATTTGCGACCAGCGACGCCGACGTTCGCCAGGCCGGCGCTGCCCACCTGGGCGAAGTGCTCGCCATCGCGACGATGCCGGGCGCAGGCGTCGTCGCGACCGCCTCCGCAGACCGCACGGTGCGCCTCTGGCGACCCGATGGGCGCGTCCTCGGCCAGCTCACTGGCTTTGGCGGTGCGGTCACCTCGCTGCGCTTCGCTGCGGCGTCGCCTCGGCTGGTCACGGCAGACGATCGCGGCCAGGTCGCGGTCTGGGAGATCCCGTCGGGAAAGCCCGTCACGGTGTTCGATGCTCCCCGATTGAGCCACCTGGGCGAGGTCGCGCTGATGCCGCAGGGCGACGGCGTCGTGGTCGCCGCGGGTCGGGGCGTGTGGCTGCGGCCCCTCGGCGGCGAGCGATCCACGCTGATGTACCAGGGCAATGGCCGGGCCATCACGCTCGACGTCGACCCGCGCGGCCGGCGGGTGGCATCCGGGCATGAAGACGGGACCGTGCTCGTGTGGCACGCCGAAGACCTCGAGGTGCGGGTGCTGAGCACCGCGACCGCGTCCGCACCGGAGAGCGCGCCGGTCTCTGTTCGCTTTTGGCCCGGCGGCGCTGACCGGCTCGTCGCGTTGACCGACAATGGCGGGTTGCGCGTATGGGACCTCGGTGGCGACGAGTGGCCCAGCGAATCGTGGGAGCTCGACGCCCGAGGCCTGGACTCCCTCGCGTTCGCAAGCGATGGCTCGGCTGCCGCCGCCGTCGGCGACGGTGAGGTCCTCCGTCTGCCGCTGGCCGGGTTGTCCAGCGTCCGCCGGGGGCTGCGTGGGGCACGCACCACCGCCATCGCGTTCACGACCGGCGGA
>CAZNZH010000388.1:0-5862 GCA_964577445.1 uncultured Myxococcales bacterium | reverse complement strand
GCCTCCTCCTCGCCCTCGGCCTCGCGTCGGCCTGCGCCCACCCCGGCACCCGCGACTACGCCGCCAGCGCGCCGCCCGACGCGGTCCGCCACCTGCCGGAGCCCTTCCCCAACGCCTACATCGGCATGCCCTACGCCGACTGGCGCGCCGCCCACCCCGAGCAGCCCGCCCCCGACGCGGGCGGCTTCGACTTCCGCATCGTCATCACCCAGCCCAACCCGCTGCCTGGCGTCACCGAGGTCACCTGGTACTTCGACACCGACACCGCCGGCCAGCCGCTCTACGAGGCCATCGTCGACTACGGCCCCAACGCCGACCGCCTCGCCGCCGCCATCGCGCGCCTGGGACCGCCCAACAGCGGCGACGAGTGGATGCACCCCACCTCGATGGGGTACCCGATCAGGCTGTGGGCCTTCAGCACCAAGCTGGTCGTGGCCGCGGGCATGCCGGGCACCGAGTGGGACGGCGAGTGGTAGGCGCGGCGGCGCAGGCCGGAGAGTGACGCGAGCGGCCGGCTGTGGTAGTCGGCGCGACCGATTCGGGGATAACCACGGGGGACCCATGGGCCATCAGGCGGGCCGCGCAGCCCTCATTGCGCTCTCAGTGTTGGCCATCACGGCCTGTGACGACACGGGCTCGGCCGACGCGAACGCGGGCCTGAGCGTCGACGGCGAGTACGGCAAGCCGCTGCTGGCGCCGGAGCTCAGCGAGGGCAAGGCCGACAGCTTCGACGGGCTCCAGGGTCCGAAGACGTCGGTGCTCTCGGGCCAGACCGAGGTCTGGAAGGTCACCCAGCGCTGGTACAACGTCACCGCCGAGGCGGGGCTGGCGTGGCCGGCCGACTCGGGGCTGACCTGGGACGAGAAGTACGCCGCCTGGATCGAGAGCATGGAGCGGCTGCCGTCTCACAGCGGCAGCTACACGACGTTTACCCTGACGACGCCTTGGGGAAAGACCCTGCCCGCGCCCGCGCTCGAGTGCGCGGAGACGGCGATGTTTTTACGCATCACGTTCGCGTCCTGGTACGGCCTGCCCTTTTTCCTCACCGCCCGCAGCCCGACCATGGGCACCATGCACTTTGGGCACTTCGGCATCGTGGACGGTGAGGGCCGCAGGATCTCGGGCTACCCGAAGTTCGCGACGTCCTACACCGACTACACGGCCGCCCTCGGGTCGCTGCCGACCGACGAGCTGCTGGCGCGCTGGCCCCACGACGCGAACCTCCGCGCCAAGGTGCTGACCCCCCTGCGCGACGACCGGAACCTGTTTTTGGGCGAGGACGCCTTCGCCGGCGCCTACTTCGACGAGGTCTTCCTCAATAAGCGGGTCGGGCAGTTCTTGGTGCGGGCGCTGACGAATCTGGGCTCGATCCACCTCATCGACGCGCGGCGCAACACCTTCAACCTGAAGCCCGAGGCCATCCGCGCCGGCGACACGATGCTGGAGCGGTGGCAGGCCAAGGGCATCGGCCACACGCTGGTGGTCAAGCACGCCGCGGCGCGCGAGGGCGGCCACATCGACATCGAGGCGGTCTACGGTTCGATGCCGCGCATCCAGCCGCGCTGGTACGACTCGGGCCTGACGCGCCAGACCTTCACCAGCGAGCTGACCGGCGGCGAGGGCGAGAGCTACGAGGGCGACCGCTACGTCACCCTGGGCGGCGGGCTGAAGCGCTGGCGCACGGGCGTGACGAAGAACGGCCGCTGGTTCAACATCGTCCCGGTGCGCGACCGCGAGGTCTACATCAATTCGACCGACTTCGACGCCCTCGCCGCGCGCCCGGAGCGCTTCGACGAGCTGATGGGCGAGCTGTCGCCGACCGAAGAGCGCGACATCTACATCCAGCAGATCGAGACCGCGCGCCAATCCCTGCGCGAGCATCCCGCGTCGTGCTCCAACCGCGAGCGCCGCGAAGAGGCCTTCAAAAAGCTCGTCGCCATCAACGAATCGGCCTTCGGCATCGACGCCGAGACGACCGACCGCACCTACCGCCAGCTCGAGGACTACGTCTTCGCCGAGCTCGTCTACACCGAGTCCAAGACCTGCTGCTGGAACAGCACCACCGAGGCGATGTACGTCCTCATCATGGCGCTCAACGAGCAGCACACCCAAGACACCCAGACCGGCACCTGCAACCCGCCCATCGTCTTCAAGGCCGAGGGCGGCGGCTACGACACCTTCCGCGACTACGCCATCGCCAACGGCGAAGGCGCCGCCTGGGTGGCCTGGTCGGCGGACGAATCCTGCCCCCAAGCCGGCACATTGAACGACAAAGAGACCGCCCACGCCTGGACAGGCTTCTGCACCATCGCGACCGACCTGCTCGACTAAACCTCGGCGCGGCAAAGTCGGGCGCGCTGGTGGGTGGGATCGACGGTAGAATCGCGCCACCGCCGACCACGCATAACAGCAGCCGCCATTTAGCCGAACCCCACAAGGGTCTCTGGCTGCTCCGCCCCTGGCGCCACCCGATTTCCCCTGCGCCTGCGCGGGCGCTACAATCGCACGCACCAGCGCTTCACCTTCTGGAGCCACTCATGGCCACCCCGCCCCGCATCACATTCGATCCATCCGTCATGGGCGGAAAGCCGTGCATTCGCGGCCTCCGGATCACCGCCGGCACGGTGGTAGGCTTGCTCGCATCCGGGCACTCCCCGAGCGAGATCCTAGCGCTCTACCCCTACCTCGAACCCGACGACATCCAGGCGGCTCTGACCTACGCCGCGTGGCGAGTCGAGGAGCAAGACCTCCCCCTCGGCGGTTGATGCGCCTCCTGCTCGACATGAACTTGTCCCCCGCGTGGGTGACCGAACTGGGCGCCCACGCGCACGACGTCGTTCACTGGTCGGCGGTCGGCGACCCCCGGGCGACGGACGCACAGATCATGGCGTGGGCGCGAGTTCACGACCGAACCGTCGTTACCCACGACCTGGACTTTACGGCGATACTCGCGGCCACGAGCGCCCGAGGCCCAAGCGTGCTGCAAATCCGAACACAGGACGTCACCCCCCTCTCGCTCGGCCCCCTGCTGAGGGACACGCTGGTGCGGCACGAGGCCGCGCTGCTGGCCGGTGCGCTCGTGGTCGTAGAACCCGCCCGCAGTCGTGTACGAGTTCTACCGCTTGCGCCGCGCGACAACGGCTGATCCCCGAGACGCGGTAGACGCCCGGCGCCACCGGTCCCGGGGCCTTGCTAAGAGAGACCGACCTGCTCGACTAAACCTCGGCGCGGCAAAATCGGACGCGCTGGTGAGCGGGGATCGACGGCAGAACCGCGCCACCCCCCCCGCGCCACCGGTCCCGGGGCCTTGCTAAGAGACTGCAACCATTATGGTTTCATGGCGTTCTTCGTTGGGATGGCACAGCCGTTTGGGATTTTCGGCGTTGCGCTGTGAGGGTGCGAGAGGGCTCTTTAGGGGTTGGCCCAAAACAAGGTGTGCAACCAAGGTGGGTGGATCGGTGCTGATATCAAGGAGCGAGACGAAGGCGTGGCCAAGCCACGTCGAGGTGAAGTGACGCAGAGATCGGTGCCGAGGCGCCCGCCGACTTGTGCAATCTGTTTTGGGCCAACCCCTTAGCTGAACCCCCGGAGCGGATCTCCGGCGGCGCGCGCATCGTCGGCCGGCAGCGGACCCGCCGTCGTGTCGTGGGCAGACGTGCCGCCGCCTCCCCCGCAGTGGGCTACTGCGAGGGCAAAGCCGAGGAGCAGGACCGGCGTCGCGACCACCCGCCCGGCCGTACGCCTGGTCCCGCGCGAGCCTACAAAAAGACGGGCTGCCCGCGCTTCCCCCTCGCTCTTTCTAGTGCCGCGTCCAAATGACGTTGTAGCTTCCATAGTTGCTGCCATCCTTGTACGCGTGGCGGGCCGAGATCGTCGAATCATGGCGCCAGACTGCGGGGGTCTGAGACCGCCCCTCTAGCCTCCGTCGCGCGGTGCAGATGTGGGCTCGGCCCGCCCACGGAAGCCGCGGAGCAGCCCGAGCACGCTGATGTCTTCATCCAGACCGGGCCAGTGGATGCCGAGGCCATCGCCGAGCAGTTCCCACCTGTTCCGCTGGGCGGCGCTCGCGTGCAGCAAGCGGGGGAACCACGCGAGCGGGACAGCCAGCCGGCGACCGTCCACCAGCTCGACCAGGAGTTCGTCGTCCGTCGCCGAGGCTTCACTGGCACGCGCCTCAAGCTCAACCGCCGAAGTGGCCACGCCACGCCTCCTGGAATAGCGCTTGGTGTTCAGTCACCCGCGCC
The DNA here is from genome assembly GCA_964577445.1 of uncultured Myxococcales bacterium. Taxonomy (GTDB): domain Bacteria; phylum Myxococcota_A; class UBA9042; order PHBI01; family JACKFB01; genus JACKFB01. The sequence goes on along the minus strand of CAZNZH010000388.1, from coordinate 1,618 downwards.
TCGACACGTCAAAGCTCGGGACCGCCGAATCGATATGACGACGCCAATGGTACCGGCGCCAACCAGAACTTGGCGAGCGCCCGGTCGCGCTGCACGTGGATGTGGGCGGGCTCAAGCCCCTCGCCACTGAAGAAGAAGAACCGGGACGGTCCGAGCCGGAGAACTGTCGGCAAGAGAACTTCTCCTCGTCGCGCGGTACTGCCACGGCCGTGCGGCCGTCCATCCGCACCCCTCTGAACCTCGTTCATCCAATCCCGGACCGGGAATCCACGCCGGACCACTGCGCCGACCGCCGAATTGTACACCCAGGCTGGCGAAGAGCGCGTCCGAATCCTCAAGCGCGCGCTCACGAGGCCCCGCGCAACGCTAGCGAAGTGCGTATTGCGGGGGTCATAGACCGCGCCCTCCGCTTGGGAGGGTGATCTTGAGGCGATGAGGGCGGACAAGTGATCCTCGTCGACTCCACCGTCTGGGTCTCTTTAGCCGAACCTCGGGAGGGGATTTCTGCGCGGAAGGCGACAGCCAGCCGGGAAGTGCGAAGTGAGCACTCTCGACCCCTACTCCTCCCCACTACATCAGCCCTCTCCTGGCCTGACCGCGACTTGCGCTTCGAGTCGCTCGGTCCCGTCCAGTTTGCTCAATGCCTTGTCGAAGGTCCCGAGGGGCAGGTGCCCGGCCTTGCGCGCCGTCTCGAGGATGAGGCAGTCGGAGAAGCCAACCTTGGGGGCATCCCGAAACCTCTCGAGGGCCGCGGCCACGACGTCCTCGTCCTGGATGACAAGCGACTCGTGCTCGAGCAGCAGACCAATGGCGACCGCAAGCTGGGCTGAGGTGCGCTTGTAGACGGCAGATAGAACCGAGGTTGATTCGGCGAGCACGAGGTGCGACACCCAAGCACCTGCCTCGACGAAGGCCTCAGCGGCTGCCGTCTGTTCTGCGTCGTCCCGCGCCAGTAAGTGGACCACAACGTTCGTGTCAACGGCGCGCATGACGCCGCGCGATCTCGTCCCTGAGCCCGTCCCGCAGCTCGTCGAGGCTGTGCGCTTCCGGCGGACCGTCCGGAAACAGGGCCTCGTGAACGTCGGAGGATGCAAACCGCGCGCCCTTCCGAACAATGACGACATCGCCCTCGACATCCCACTCGAGGACTGAGCCCGGGGCGAGTCCGAGCCGCCTTCGAATCTCAGCGGGCACGGAGATCTGGCCTTGCGATGTGAGCTTGGACTCGGCGACCTTCATACACCCTCATTACCCAGGTAATGCGGCGGTGTCAACGACGGCCGTCAATGCCCTAGACCTGGTCCACACGTGCTCGCTCACCGCGCATGCCGGCTCGGTTGGCCCGTCGTGGCGGTCTGGCGTCGGTCGCAGGGCAGCCTAGCCAGCATCTGGCTAGAGCGTAGTGCGGGGGTCAGACACCGCGCCCTTGTATCAACACCTTATCCTCTGCCCGACGAGGCCATTGGACCAGTCAAAAAAATGTGTAGCCTGGGCGTCTGACGCCCAACCCGGGGGCACGGTGCTGGTCCCAACCAATGCGTGAACCGAACAACCTGGTGCGTTATCTACTGGCAGAACACCGGCTTCGGCGAACAGGGGCCGGAGGTCTTCCGTGCCG
>CAZNZH010000387.1:0-5868 GCA_964577445.1 uncultured Myxococcales bacterium | reverse complement strand
GCTCCAGACCGATCGCGTTCGTGCCAGCCAGAGATGCAGCGCCTCCGTCGTGGTTGCAAGTTATGAACGGACCGCTACACATGTCGTACCAAGCGCTCGTCGCCATTTTTCGCGGCACCATGCTCGCGAGCCGCCCCAAGCCGGAGCCCCCCAGTGTCCTTGCGCGTCTTGATCATCGATGACGAGAAGCCCTTCGCCGACATGCTCGACACGATGCTGCGTGGCGCTGGCTACGACACGAGCGTGCGCTACCGAGGCGAGGACGGGCTGGCGGCGCTGAGCGAGTCACGCTTCGACCTGGTGCTCTGCGACATCAAGATGCCGTGCATGAACGGCCTTGAGCTCCTCGACGCCATGGCCGAACGCGCCCTCGTGTCGACGGTCATCATCATGAGCGCCTTCGGCACCATCGACCTGGCCATCGAGGCGCTGCGGCGCGGCGCCTACGACTACATCTCGAAGCCGTTCAAGCGCGACGAGGTCATCTTGGTGCTGCGCAAGGCCGAGGAGCGCGAGCAGCTTCGCGCCCGGGTCGCCGAGCTTGAGGAGCAGGTCAATCGGCTGGAGAAGATCGAGGGCGGTGACCGGCCGCTCTTGGGCGAGAGCGAGCCCATGCGCGAGCTCAAGCGCCTGCTGGCCAAGGTCGCGGCCTTCCCGACCACCGTGCTGCTGACGGGCGAATCGGGGACCGGCAAGGAGCTGGTGGCCCGCGCGATCCACCGCGCCAGCCCGCGCGCCGACAAGCCGTTTGTGGCCGTGAACTGCGGCGCCATCCCGGAGACACTGCTGGAATCGGAGCTCTTCGGCCATGTGCGCGGCGCGTTCACCGACGCCCACAGCGACAAGCCGGGGCTCTTCGTCGAGGCCCACACCGGCACGCTGCTGCTCGACGAGGTGGGCGAGCTGCCGGCGTCGCTTCAGGTCGGGCTGCTCCGGGTCCTTCAAGAGGGCGAGGTGCGGCCGGTCGGCTCGTCGAAGAGCCGCAAGGTCGACGTGCGCATCATCGCCGCGACCCACCGAAACCTGGGGGAAGACGTCGCCGAGGGGCGCTTTCGCGAGGACCTCTACTACCGGCTCAATGTCCTGCCGGTGCACGCAGCACCACTGCGCGAGCGCGCCAGCGACATCCCGCTTCTGTCCAAGCACATCCTCGGCCGCATCGCCGGGCGCATGGGCTTTGAGCAGAGCACCCTGGACCCCGCCGCGACCAAGCTGCTGCTGGGCTACTCCTGGCCAGGAAACGTCCGCGAGCTCGAGAACGTGCTGGAGCGCGCCATGGTGCTGTCGGAGGGCAGCGTGATCTTGCCTGACGACCTGCCGCCCTACCTCAAGACCAGCGCGGACCCGGTCCAGGCAGTGATCGCGTCGGGCGAGCTGTCCATCAAGAAGGCCCAGGTCTTCATCGAGCGCGAATTGATCAAGCGGGCGCTGGCCGAGACGGGCGGCAACCGCACCCAAGCCGCCAAGCTGCTGGAGCTGTCGCACCGGGCGCTGCTCTACAAGATCAAGGACTACGATCTCCGCGACGTGTGAGCGGCGGCCCCCTCAGTCGGCCGAGGTCGCCTCGACATCGAAGAAGCTGGGCGCGCCGCTGACGACCGTCCGGGCGCGCTCGAGGGGGTCGGGCTGTGGTGGGGCGGGCAGGACCACCGTGAAGCTGGCGCCCTTCCCCACCGTGCTCACGGCCTCGATGGAGCCGCCGTAGGACTGGGCGATGCCGTGGCAGACCGCGAGGCCCAAGCCGGTGCCCTTGCCGGGCTCCTTGGTGGTGAAGAAGGGGTCGAAGATCTTGTTGAGGCCGGTCTGGGTGATGCCCACGCCCTGGTCGGCGATGGTCACCTCGACCTGGCCGGGGCGGGCGTCCACGCGCAGGTCCACCGCGCCTTGCGAGGGGCTGGCGTCGGCGGCGTTGAGCAGGAGGTTGACGAGGACCTGCTCGAGGCGGCCGGCGGGGATGGCCGTCGGGACCGCGTGGTCAGGCAGGTGCAGGCGGAGCGTCAGGGTCTTGAAGCGCTTCTGGGGCCCGACCAGCTTGGCCGCCGAGCGCGCGACGGCGGCGGCGTCGCACAGCGGCTCGGTCTCGTCGGTGGGTCGGGCGAAGTCGAGCAGGTCTCGGATGATGGTGCCGATGCGCTCGACAGAGGACTCCATGATCGCGATGAACTCGGCGCGGCGCTCCGCCGGCAGCGCGGGGTCCGACAGCATCTCCAGATAGCCTTGCAGCACCGCCACGGGGTTGCCTATCTCGTGGGCGACCCCGGCGGCCAGCTCGCCGACGCTGGCCAGCTTCTCGGTGCGGACCAGGCGCTCCTGGGCGTTGGCGATGGCGCGGTTGGCGTGCTTGAGCTCGCTGACCTGAAGCTGGATGCGGCGCCGGTCGGCCTCGAGCGTGTCGATCATCTTCTGAAAGGCCGTGTGCAGCTCGCCCAGCTCGCCCGAGGGGCGCGCGAGGCCCACCGACGGCGAGGGTTCGCCGCCGCTCGAGACGCGCGCGACGACGCGCAGGAGCTGGTGTACCGGGCGGACCACCGTGCGGCCGAGCAGGATGTAGCCGAGCAGCACCGCCAGCAGGAGGATGGTCAGGGTGAAGAGCAGGAAGAGGCGCTCGATGTGGTCGGCCCGCTCCATCGTGGGGCCCAGATCGGCGATGAGGCAGATGGAGACGGGCTGGCGCACGGGGTCGGTGCCGGGGGCGCGCTCCGTGCCGATGAAGGGCGACATGACGACCAGGACCGGGCGGCCGTCGCGCCCGCGGATGACCTCGTGGGTCGTGCGTCCCTGGTGGAGCGGCGCCAGATCTTGCGGCTCGACGAGCCCGTCGAGGTAGCGGCGCGCCTCGGGCGAGTCGGCGATGGGCAGCATGTCCGGGCCGAGGACGTAGACCATGTCGGGGCTGGTGATGGCGCGGATGCGGGCGGTCAGGTCGGCGAGCGCGTGGCCCTCGACCGGCACGCCCTCGAAGGCGTCGGTGACCAGCTCGGCGGACTCGCGGGCCTGGCGGACGCGGGACTCGACGACGGCGGATTGGGTCACGCGGGAGGTCACGAGGAAGGACGCGGTGAGGCCGAAGCCTAGTACGACCGCCAATGCCACGAGGATTTGGGTGCGGATGCCCCAGCGCATGGTCGCATCTTCACCCGAATGAGAGGGCGGCTGAAAGGAAGCCGCGGATCTCGTCGCGGAAAAGCAGGTATTCTATGGCTGCCAGGGCCAAAAACGGGCCGAAGGGGATGGCGAGCTGGCCGAAGCGCGGGGGCTCGGCGCGGTCAGGGGGCGGGGTCGCCGGCTCGAGCTCGGGCGCTCCGGAGGGGTCGGGCGGGAGCTCGCTGACCGCGAAGGCGCGGCCCAAGATGAGTGTGAGCGCGATGCCCTGAATCGACGCGGCGAAGAGCACGAAGGGCAGCCCCTGCCAGCCCAGCCACGCGCCGATGGCGCCCAGCAGCTTCCAGTCGCCGCCGCCCATGCCCTCGCGGCCGGTGAGCAGCCCGTAACCCAGGATGATGGCCAAGATGACGCCCGCGCCCGCCGCCGTGCCGATGAGGCTGTCGACCCAGGTCACGCCGACCGCGTGCCCGGCGGCGAAGCTGGCGAGCAGGCCCAGCGGGATGGCGGGCAGCGAGAGGCTGTCGGGGATGATGAACCAGTCCAGATCGATGAAGGTGATGGCGACCAGCCCCGCCAAAAAGGTCAGGTAGAGGACGAAGGGGCCGACGACGTCGAGGAGAAAGCCCGGCGAGACCATGAGCTCGGCGGTGAGCAGGCCGCCGGCGAGGTCGGTGAAGAGCGCGAGGGCCAACACGCCCATGGTCAGCTCGACCAAGGCGTAGCGGGCGGAGATCTCGACGCCGCAGGCAGCGCAGCGGCCGCGCAGCGCCAGCCAACCGAAGATCGGCACGTTGTGGCGGGCGCGAATCGGCGACGCGCACGCCGGGCAGCGGCTGGCGGGGCGCACGATGGAGAGCTTGGCCGGCAGGCGGTAGATGACGACGTTCAGAAAGGACCCGATGGACGCGCCGAGCACGAAGATCAGCGCCGCGAACCCAAGGCCGAGGCCGCTCATCACCGGACCTGGAAGGTGCCGATGCGCACGCGGTTCTGGCCGTCGTGGCGGACGCGGCCCTCGTCCCAGCTCTTCACCTTCAGGCGCTCATCGCTGCCGGGCGTGTAGAAACCCACCCAGATGTCCTGGGGCCCCGACGGCGTCCCGACCGGCACCTCGCCCTCGTAGACGTCCACGACGACGTCGCCGCGCATCCAGTGGTCGGTGCGGTAGCAGCCCACGCAGATCTTGCCCTCCTCCTCGCCCTCTTTGCCGGCGCCGGGCAGGTTCAGCGGCCAATGATCGCCGTGGATGCGGTTGGAGGTGCCCTGGCGATCGATGTGCATGAAGATCTTGTACGAGGTGCGGATGTCCCCGATCGCCTCGTAATAGACCGACAGCCGGTAGGTCTTGCCGCGGGAGATCACGTCCTCGTCGAGCCGGTAGCCCAGCACGCGGATGGTGTCTTGGAAGTTGGCCCAGCCGCGGTGGATCTTGGGGTCGTCCAGGGCGTCGAACTGGGCGCGGGTCAGGGTGTGGGCGGCGTAGCGGTTCTGGTTTTCCTCGCCGTCTCTCAGCCAGCTCGCCGCGAGCAGGACGCGGCTCGAGCGCCCGTCGAGCACGGGGACGTGACGCCCGCCCGAGAGCTCTCGGAAGGCGTGGTTGAGCTCGGAGAAGTTCTCGGCGGGCAAGAGCTCATACCAGCGGCTGCGGGCCTCGGCGGTCGCGGTGTGGACGGCGGCCTTGGGGTCGTCGAGCACGTAGGCGCTCCGCTCAGGCGAGCCGGGCGAGAAGGTCGGGACGCCCGGGCCCTCGAGGCTGAGCGAGGTCGCGTCGTTGCCGGTGACGGTCCACTGCCGGCCTTCGGAGTCGACGAGCACGTGGCCCTTGTAGCGGTCCGGCGCCCAGGTGCGGGTGGAGTCCACGAGGCGGCCCGGCGCCACCGAGGTCGCCACGCCGCGCTCGACCGCGTCGTCGCCCTTGCCGTCGGCGTCGGCGTCGTTGGTCGGGTCCCAGCCGGGGAAGACGCGGGTCATCGTGCCGGTGCTGGTCTCGACGGAGGCCGAGACGTCGCGCTCGCCCAGCAGCACGCGGAGCGCGGTCTGGCGGTCGCGGATCTCGGGGATGTCGGCGGTGTAGAAGTTCGAGTCGGAGCCGCCCGAGGTGCCGAAGGACCCGTGGCGGACGATGCGGGTGCCCGTGGTGTGGGCGGCGAGGCCCTCGGCTTCGCGGTAGGTCTCGAGGACGTGCTTCTGGCTGACGTGCTCTGACAGCGTCGGGTAGAAGGCGCCGGCCGCAAGCGCGGTGAAGAGGATGGCGGCGGTGAGGAGCCCGAAGGTGGCCGCGGGGCCGCGCTCGAGGGGGGCGGTGAGGCGCGAGATGCGCAGGGTGAACCTGCGTGGGAGCTTGGCGTTGAGGGCGATGCCGACCAGGGCGATGAGGGCCAGGGCCGTCGTGCGGGACTCGAAGAGCAGGTAGTGGGTGAGGTCTTCGGTGGCGTCCGGGTAGAGCAGCGGCGCCATGGCGTCCCAGCGGTCGAGCAGCGGCAGGGTCAGGGCGAAGAGCGCGGCGGCGGCGAGCACGCCCCCCTCGCGGGCGAAGGCGGCGAGGTCGCGGGCGAGGCGTGGGGCGAGGACGCGGGCGAAGGCGAGGCCGGCGAGGGCGACGAAGACCGTGACGACGACGGGGCGGAGGTCGGCGTCGCGGGAGAGCCGGGTGGCCAGCACCATGGCGAAGAGCGAGGTGGCGCCCAAGGCGGCGTCGGCGAGGCGGCCGGTGGCGGAGCGGACCCAGAGGGCCAAGAGCAGGCCGAGGGCGAGGATGCCGGC
>CAZNZH010000386.1:0-5879 GCA_964577445.1 uncultured Myxococcales bacterium | reverse complement strand
GCGCACGAATTGCTCGCCGAACTGAACCAGCGCGCCGGCCGTCACGGCATCGGGTGACAGTCGCTCGCGGGCGACTGTCCCACGCGGTGTGTCACGCCGAAGACGAGGCTGTGTCGCGCGGGACACATCGACGCCCCGCGTTCGCATCTAAGTCGCTGTAATCGCTGGGATACCAGCGTTGGCACGGCTCCTGCTCTACCCCCGTGTGCCCGACAGCACATAGGAGGTGGGTGATGAGGAGACGACCGGCAATATTGGCGCTGATGATGCTCTGCGCATCGGTGGCTGTCCCAGCCGTGGGACACGCGGCGGCGCGCCCGCGAATCGAGGTGGCCTTTGTGCTCGACGCCACCGGCTCGATGGGCTCGTACATCGAGGCGGCGCGCCATCGCATCGCGGGGATAGCCGAGGCGCTCGCCCAGGGCGACCCCGCCCCCGAGGTACGGTTCGCCCTGGTCGCCTATCGGGACAAGGGCGACGCGTACGTCACGCGGGTCACGCGCTTCACCCCGCGGATCGAGGAGATGCGGGAGGCGCTCGACCGCACGCAGGCGGAGGGCGGGGGAGACACGCCCGAGGCGGTGCTCGAGGCCCTTGAGGCGGGCGTGCACGCGCTGGATTGGAGCGATGGCGACGCGAAGACGATCAAGCTGATGTATCTGGTCGGGGACGCCCCGCCCAACGTGTACCCCGACTCGCCCGACGAGGAGACCTTGCTGGGCCAAGCGTTGGAGCGCGGGATTGTCATCCACACGATCGCGTGTGGCGACATGGACCGCGGTGGTCGCCGCTTCTTCGAGCGGGTCGCCCGCCTCTCCGAAGGGCGCCCCTACGCGCTGAGTGAGGGGGGGCCTTCGAGCTCTCGTGGGGCCGCCGGGTCCGTCGGCGCCGTCGGCGCCACGTCGGCGAGCAGCCTCGGAGCCGCCGTGAGCGACAGCGCGCGGGCCTACTCGGGCGCGGTGGGTGTCCGCTACGCCCCGCGGGCTCGGCCGGTGGTGGCGACGACGCGGCTCTTCACGCCGCCCCTGCCCGTGAGCGGGCTGCTCGGCCCGCACATGCGCTGGGTGGGCGACGCGACCACCTGGCGCGACGTGTGGGCTGCCCATCGCAGCGTCGACCTGGGGGGAGCGATCGCCGCGCCCACCATCGACTTCGAGCACCAGCACGTCTTGGTTTTCGGCGGCGCCGACGCCGGCGTGCGCCTCTTGCGCGTGGAGCAAGACGAGGGCGTTCGGTTCGCCGTCGTGGAGCCCGCGCGTACGCCTGGCGTTCAGTTTGCCCTCATCCCTGCTGGAGACCCCGTGGTCGCCACCGCCACCCTTGGAGAAACCCGATGAAAGCGTCCCGCCCCCTGCTGGTGCTCATGGTCGTCTTCTGCTGTAGCCCGTCTCGGGCTTCGGGTGTCGCGACCAGCGAGCGTGGCCCGCTCCGCACCGCCTACGCTCGAGCGGAGGTGCAGATCGACGGCGATATCGCGACCACCGTGGTCACCCAGGTGTTCACGAACGACTTGGACGACGCGGTGGAAATGACCTACGCGTTTCCGCTGCCCGACGACGCCGCGGTCACGGGCTTCGCGGACTGGCGCGACGGCCGGCGCATGGAGGCCCGGGCCGCGGGCAAGGAAGACGCCGAGCGCGCGTACGACGACGCGGCGGCAGAGGGCCGGGCCGCGGCGCTGGTGGAGACGACCCAGAAGGCGCGCTTTCAGATGCGCCTGTCCACCGTGCCGCCCCACGGCTCGCGCCGCGTGGAGCTTCGCTATGTCCAGACGCTCTCGGCGCTCGGCGGCGAGCGCACCTATGTGTTTCCGGCGGACGCGCGGGGGGACACGCCGCGTCCGAGCATGTTCGACCTGGATGTCCGCATCGCGTCAGACGGCCCGATCCGGTCCATGCGGAGCCTCAACCAGCGCGACGTGCGGCTGGTGTCTGAAGACGCGTCTCACGCGGCGGCGCACCTGAGCAGAGCCGGGGGCCTGGGCCTCGACCTCGTGCTCCGCTGGCGCACCGACGTACGCGCTCTGGACCTCGCCGCGCGAGCCACCCGCGTTCACGCCGACCAGCCCGGTTACGTGGAGGCTCGCTTCGCTTTCAACGAGGACTCCTATGGGCGTTTCCGACCCCAGCGGGACGTCGTCGTCGTGGTCGATCGGTCGCTGTCGATGGCGGGCGAGCCGCTCAACCGAGCGCGCACGCTCGCGGAGGGGGTGCTGGCCGAGCTTGAGCCGGGGGACCGTTTTGAGCTGGTCACGTTCAACGAGTTCGTCGTGCAGAGCTTCGGCGGGCTGGTGCCGGCGGAGGATGAGTCCCTGCTCCGGGCGTTCAGCGACCTGGCCGCCATGGACGCATCGGGCCGCTCGAACCTCGCGGCCGCGCTCGACGCCGCGGCCGACGCGGTGCGAACGAGCCCAGGCGCGCTCGTGCTCTTGGTGACGGACGGCCAGCCCACCGTCGGCGCAGGCTACGGGCTGCTCGATATCGCCGCAGATCCGACCTTTTGGGCCGACCACAGCGTGGTGGTCGCGCACATGAACTACCCCACGCGAGACGCGGCGCTCGGGGCGCTCTTCCCGAACGTCGCGGTTCGGTATCTGCCAGATGGGCCTGCGGGCGACGAGGCGATCGAAGAGATCATCGCCCAGGCGGTGGCTCCGGGCATCGACGCGCTGCACGTCGACATCGTGGGACCCGACGTCAGCTCGGTTGAGGGCCACGTCCCGAGCCGCCTCGCGGTGGGCGATGGGGTCCGCCTGATGGCGCGCGCACAGGGCGACGCCGTGGTCGTCGTGTCGGGGCTGCTGCACGGGATGCCGGTGCTCATGCAGCAGGCGGTTCGGATGCCCGCTGGGCCCGACCGGCGAGGGGATCGCGGGCTGCCCATCGAGTGGGCGCGGCTGAGGGTCCGGGGGCTCGAGGCGGGCCTCGACGGCGGCGCCACGGGCGTAGACGCGGAGGCCGCGGAGGCCGAGATCCGTTCGCTCGGCGAGGCCTTCGGGCTCGCGACGCGCTACACCAGCTACGTCCTGACAGACGACCTCGCGCCAGACCGCATCAAGCCCGGCGACCCCGAGATCCGTATCCGCGCGCCGCGCTCGGCGCTGGGCGTGCGCGCCATTCTCCCCTGGGGCGAGATCGTGGAGTGCCATTGGCAGGACGACGAGGCGCTGTGGCTCGGCCGTTTCCTGGTACCCCGAGGGACCGCCGACGGGATGTACCGGATGCGCGTGTTCGTCGACGGCCAAGCCACCACAGAGCTTCGAGGGACGCTCTTCTTCAGGGTGGACAGCCAAGCGCCCGAGCTGGAGCTGGTGCGCCCTGACGCCGGGCCTGTCGCCGCCGGTCGGTCATTCAAGGTCTGGGCCCGGCCGCTCGACCACGTCTTCGAGGGAGACCGCGTGGCCGCCGTCGGTGACCTGGTGGTGCGCGACCGCATCGACCTCAAGCGCATCGTCCTGTACGTCGGTGACAGGGAGATCCCTATGGAGCGGGTCGGGCTCGGCGAGCTCTGGGAGGCGACCGTGGCCGGCGATCTCCCGCCCGGCACACACACCATGCGGTTGGTGGCGGTCGACTTTGCGGCCAACAGCTCCGAAGCGAGCCTGGACGTTGAGGTCTCCGAGTGACGCGCTCAGGGCTCGCGGCAGGCGTGGTGGCGCTCACGCTGATGCTCGACGGCCTCGGCGCAGCGCAGGGCGCGACCTGCCTGGTCTCTGAGGGGCCCATTCGCGGCCGGGTCGCGCTGCCCACGGGCGGCGAGGCCCGGGTTCGGGACGGGGCGCTGGAGCTGCCCGACCGCGTCATCACGACGTGCGAGGGGTTGCCAGGGCCCTTTCCGACCGCCGTCGCCCTGGTCGAGGGCCGGCTCGTCGTCGGGTTCCGCGCCGCCGGCGTGTATGTCTTCGATAGTACGACGTTTTCGGCTATAGGCGGCCTGCCGGAGGACTCGGTGCGCGTCCTGGCTACGACGGCTGACCGGCTCTGGGTCGGTATGGGGGCTTCGGGACTCTGGCATTGGTCGCCGGGGCGCGACCCCGAGCGGGTGGAGCACCGCGTGCTCGGGCGGCGCGAGATCTCCGCGTTGGGAGTCGACGGCGCGGGCATCTTGCATGTAGGGGCTGGGATGTACGGCACCTGGACGGTGGCTCCAAACGGCAGCGTCCGCCGTGGGGAACGGGGGGTGTACGCGGCTTGCTTTCGGGCGCGCAGTGGTCGCTTTCAGCCCTCCCCGCCCGGCCGGGTGTGCGAGGGGGGCCAAGGGGAGGCCGCGTCCGGTCTCCCCTCACCGCACGTCACGGCGCTGGCGGAGCACCGCGGCCGGCTGGTCGTCGGCACCTTCGACAAGGGCTTGGCCGAGCGGGGAGCGGACGGCCGATTTCATGCGGTCGTGGGGAGCCCGGCGTTCATCAACGCGCTCGTCGTGGATGGACCAACCCTGTGGGTGGCTACGCCGAAGGGGCTCTTCCGACGCGACGGGGAGGGCCCGGTGCGGCCGGCGCTGGCGAGGCTCGCGTCTGAGCACGTCAACGGCTTGGCCGTGGGTCATGACGGCACGCTCTGGGCCGCGACAGGGCAGGGCGTGGCCGGGCTCGGGCCCGACGGCAGCGTGCGCTCGCTCGACGTCAGCCATGGCTTGCCGTCGCGCATCGTCTACTCCGTCGCCGTGACGGACGACGGCGCGGTGTGGGCGGGGACGGCGGGCGGGGTCGCCCGCTTTGGCCCCGAGGGGGTGACGCGCTTCACCCAGTCATCGGGCGCGCTCACCCACGACTGGGTCAACGCGCTCTTTGCCGACGGGGACACCGTGTTGGCTGGGACCTACGACGCCGGGGTGGTCAGGCTCTTCGCGGACGGCGAGGGGGTCGTCGACGCGGAGCTTCAGGGGCTGTGGGTCAACCCCGGCGGCGTGGTCTACCTGGGCCGCGGCCGGATCGCTGTGGCGACGCTGGGCGACGGGCTCGTGGTCAGCGATCGCGACGGCGCGCGGGCGTGGGGGCCGCTGCCCTCCGACGATGTGACGTCCGCCCTGGTGTTTCAGGGCGTGCTTTGGGTGGGCACCCGCGGCGGGCTCTGGGCCGAACCCGAGGAGGGGGCGGGCGAGCTCAATCGCAGACGGTGACCGAGTCCGCCCGCGAGCAACTGAAATCGGCGCAATCGGTGAACCCGTTGCCGTCGTTGTCGATGCCGTCGCTGCACCGGGCGTTGGAGCCCTCGCAGCTCAGCACGGATGGGGCGTTGATGCAGTCGCTGTCCTCGCAATCGATCTTGCCATCCCAGTCGTTGTCGAGCCCGTCGGCGCAGGCCGTCGGTGAGTCCTCGGCGGCCTGCACCGGCGTGCGGCACGCGCTCGTCGATCGGCACCCGAAGTCGCCGCAATCGGTGAAGCCGTTGCCATCGTTGTCGAGCCCGTCAGCGCAACGCTCGGCGACGTTCTCCGGCCCGCGCGCCAAGCACGCGGAGGCCAGGGCGCAGTCGGGGTCGTCGCAGTCGGTGAGCCCGTCCTCGTCGTTGTCGATCCCATCCTGACACAGGGCCTGGGAGGCCTCGCCGCAATCGAGACACTCGGAGGTCAGGTAAGCCGGCTTGGTGTCGATGGGGCCTTCACAACTGAAGATGACGAGGAGCAGGGCCGGGAGCCAGGCGCGCCCCGTCACGAGATCCCTTCCTTCCTGGCGGCGATCGCCTTGAGGAAGCTGTTGAAATAGGCGCCCGCCGACGCGAGGCTGAACACCATCGAGAGCAGCAGGAGCCCGAAGCCGAGCGCGTTGAAGTCCACGACGTGGCGGGCGAACCCGAAGTCCACAACGTAGGGGTAGTGGACGATGACGCCGACCAGGCCGACGAGCTGCAGCGCGGTCTTCCACTTGCCGGTCTCGAGGA
>CAZNZH010000385.1:0-5892 GCA_964577445.1 uncultured Myxococcales bacterium | reverse complement strand
CAGGTCTGATCGTCGAGGTCGACGTGGACTCCAAGAGCGGCCTGCCGCTGCTCCGCGCTCAAGCCGCGCGCTCGCTCTGGCACCTGGCCAGCCGCCCCGGCGCCCCGCCCGTCGACGGCCCCACCATCGTCGCGGCCGTCGTCGCCCACGTCGACGACCTCATCCGCTACGCCCTGGTCGATTCGCACCTCAAGTCCGCCACCATCGGCCACGCCGCGCCCATCCGCAGCGAGATAGCGCTGCGCCGCGCGTTGTCCGAGACCATCGTCTTCCAGTTGCTGGGCGTCCTCTACGGCGCCACGGTCGAGCAAGCGCGCCTCAAGCACCGCGACCCCGACCCCCGCGCCCGCTCCAACGCGCTCGAGCTCCTCGACGCGACCATCACCTCCCCCGAATTACGAGTCGTCATCACGTATTTCGAGGCCTCCGAGCACACCCTCGGCCGCTCCTACACCGCCAGCCGGTCGCTCATGGCCATCCCGACCTTTCGCTCAGCCCTCGAGCGCATCCACGACAGGGGCGGCGCGGTCGACGCCGGCACCGTGCTGCTCGAACCGCGCGACGGCCTGCTCTGCGAGCTCTATTCCCACGCGCTCCGCGAAGCGCGCACAGGCCTCGAACCGAAGCCCCGGAGGCGCACCTTGGACGAGTCGACCCACGACGAGATGATGAACCGCGTGCTGCTGCTGCGCGACGTGCCGCTCTTTGACGCCATCGCCGCCGACCAGTTGCTGCCGCTGGCCCAGGTGGCGCGCCGGCGGGTGGTCGAGGCCGACACCATCATCTTCGAGGAGGGCCAGCAGGGCTTCGAGCTCTTCCTCATCCTCGAAGGTCGCGTCGCCATCGAGCACGATGGGCGCACGGTGGCACAGCTCGGCCGGCGCGAGTGCTTCGGCGAGATGGCCATCCTGGACGACGGCCCGCGCAGCGCGGCGGCTCGGGCGATGGAGGACACCGAGCTCTTGCTGATTCATCGCGACGACTTCGACAACATGTTGGACATCGCGCCGGGGCTCAGCCGCGGCGTCATTCGGGTGCTGACGCGGCGGATGCGCGGCGTCTTGGGGGGGCAGGGATGACGCGATCTACCAGGTTTTCGCTGGCGATTTGGGCAGGTCTCTCGGTCACGGCGGCGTGCGGAGCGCAGGGCGACGCGGTGCGGCGGGGTGCCGACCCCGTGCCCGCCAAGGCGCAGCCCCACGCGACGACCGACGGCACGCGGGCGGCTGAGGAACGCCAGGCCGCCGACGCCGCGGACCAGGGCGCGCAGACCAAGGTCTGGACGCCGACCCTGGACAGCCCCGAGGCCTATCTCCGCTACTCGGATCAGGTCGCGAGCGAGCGCTTCTCGAAGTTCATCATCAACCTGAAGACCCATGAGATCTGGTACTTCGACGTGAACATCTTCCCGATGCACGCCGACTTCGTCTTCGGCGCGCTGCTGAAGACCGAGCCGACGCCCGAGACCCTGTCCGAGCTCATCGCCAACTACGACGAGGACAAGCCCAGCTACATCTTCGGGTATCTGGCCCACCACCTGCTCCAGGACGAGTGGACCTTCGCCTTTTGGGAGGGCGACCGGATGAAGCCGGAGCACGTCGAGCTGGCCTACAAGAAGCTGCGCGAGACGTTTTTCGCCGGCGACCGGGTGAAGTTTCGCCCCGACTCGCCGCACCACCTCGAGGTCGCCAAGCACCTCAAGGGCGTGCCGGTCATCACCAACGAGCAGATCTATGCGCAGTCGAGCTACCAGATCTTCACCGAGGGCGAGCGGGTCGGGCGGCTGCGGATCATCGACGACATCGACGACTCGCTCTTGTCGAAGCTGACCTTCGCGCCCGACGAGATCCTCGTGCTCAACGAGGCGATTCCGTATCTGACGGTGGTCTCGGGCGTCATCTCGCAGCAGTTCTCGACGCCGCTGTCCCACGTGGCCCTGCGCGCCAAGGCCTGGGGCATCCCCCACGCGGGCGTGCTGGACGCGGCGAACCTGCTGCGGAAATTCGACGGGCACATCGTGTACTTCCATGCGCGCGCGGACGGCTACACGGTGCGCGACGCGACGCCGGCGGAGGTCGCGGTCTGGGAGGCGAGCAAGGCCAAGGTCGAGCGGGTCGAGCTGCCAGAGCCCGATCTGGCGGAGAGGCGCCTCTTGTCGCTGAGCGAGCTGCGCGCGGACCGGGTGCGGGCCTACGGCGCCAAGTCGGCCAACCTGGGCGAGATCGTGTCGATGAAAGTGGAAGGTGCCAATGTGCCACCCGGCTTTGGCATTCCCATCGCGTACTACGCCGAGCACATGCACCGCTCGGGCCTGGACGCGCGGGTGCGCAAGATGCTGGCAGACCCGCACTTTCGCGAGGACGCCGAGTACCGCTGGCAGGAGCTGGAGTCCCTGCGGAAGGCCATCGCCACAGCGCCACTGGACCCGAAGCTGCTCACCGCGGTCGAAAAACGCATCAAGGAGCTAGGCTTCGCCAAGCGCGGCGCCTTCGTGCGCAGCTCGACAAACGCCGAGGATCTGCCCGGCTTCAACGGCGCCGGCCTCTACGACACCATCCCCAACGTCTTGGGACGCGAGGCCATGGCCGACGCCATCCGCGCCGTCTGGGCCAGCGTCTGGAACGTCCGCGGCTACGAGGAGCGCGAGCACTTCGGCATCGACCACACCCAAGTCTACGGCGCCATCCTGGTCCAAGAAGGCGTCAACGCCACAGCAGCCGGCGTCCTGGTCACGACCAACATCTACGACAACCGCCCCAACACCATCTACACCATCAACGCCAAAAGCGGCCTGGGAATCCGAGTCGTCGACGGCCGCAAACTCCCCGAACAGATCCTCTACAACACCAAAACCGGCCGCATGAGGGTCCTCTCCCGCTCCGACGAAGGCACCATGCTGGTCTTCGACGACCACGGCGGCGTCAAAGAGGTCCCAGCCCCAGCCGCCGGCACGCCCGTGCTGACCGAGTCGCGAGTCAGAACCCTGGGCACCGTCTGCGAGCGCCTGGTGGCCATCTTCCCCAAAGCCGCCGCCCTGGACATCGAGTGGCTCTTCCAAGGCGAGACCCTGCACATCGTCCAGGCAAGACCGTACGTCACCCAGTAGCCAGCCGTCGGCGTGCAAGCACTTGCGATGCGCCCGACCGAAAGCACAGTCTTTTCGGGATATTAGCCAAACTATTAGCCGAACCCCAGGAGGGGATCCCTTGGAGATGACCCCTTGAGTCAACCATGAATATTTCGCATTAGATCATTAATTTTCATGATAGCCTAACGACACCGTGCTACGCTCCTGGCCCATGAGTGTGACGCCACGAGACGCCCTCGACGAGATCCGCGAGGCCCTACAGCGTAGCCCCGTCGTCGTGTTGGTCGGCCCGCGCCAGTGCGGCAAGACCACGCTGGCGCGGCAGCTCGTGGCAGAGGACTCGGTCAACTACTTCGATCTCGAAGACCCGGTGAGTCTCGCGCGCCTCGCCGAGCCGATGACGGCCCTCCGACCGCTCGCGGGGCTGGTGGTCATCGACGAGGTGCAGCGCAGGCCCGACCTCTTCGTCGCGCTGCGCGTCCTGGCCGACCGGGCGGGCACGCCCGCGCGGTTCTTGATTCTCGGGAGCGCGTCCGGCGACCTCATGCGCCAGAGCTCGGAGAGCCTCGCCGGCCGCATGGAGCGAATCGCCATCGGAGGGTTTTCACTGCCGGAGCTGGGCGCCGATTCGGAGCGGACCCTGTGGCGCCGCGGCGCTTTTCCGCGCTCGTATTTGGCAGCGTCAGAACAAGAGAGCCTCGCCTGGCGAAAGAACTTCATCCAGACGCTCCTCGAACGCGACCTCCCGCAGTGGGGCGTGCGCACGCCAGCCGCGGCGTTGCGGCGTTTCTGGATGATGCTGGCCCACTACCACGGTCAGACCTGGAACGCGTCCGAGCCCGCCCGCGCGCTGGGCGTCAACTCCACCACGACCCAGCGCTACCTCGACCTGCTGACGGACGCGCTGATGATTCGCCAGCTCTTGCCCTGGCACGCGAACCTCGCAAAACGTCAGGTCAAATCTCCCAAAACCTACGTGCGCGACAGCGGGCTGCTGCATCAGCTCCTAGGACTCGCCACCGAGAAGGCCCTGCTCGAACACCCCAAAGTCGGCGCCTCCTGGGAGGGCTTCGCCATCGAGCAGGTCCTCACCACCGAGCCCCACGACGAGGCCGCCTTCTGGGCGACGCACCAGGGCGCCGAGATGGACCTCATTCTACGCCGTGGCGACCGCCTCTACGGCGTCGAATTCAAGCGCGCCGACGCCCCACGAATGACTCGCTCCATCGGGATCGCGCTGCAAGATCTCGGGCTTCAGCACGTCGCCGTCGTCTACCCCGGCGAGCGCCGCTACCCCATCACCGACCGAGTCGAAGCCGTCCCCCTCCACACCCTCGCCCAACGCGACCGGCTCTTCGCGAAGGACTAACTCCTAAGTGATGTCAACCGCCCTGAACCGAGATTCCGAGGTCGCCGAGCTGCTGGCGCATGTCGCCGAGGGGGACGGGTGCGCCCGAGCGGGCGGTCTTGGCACGGGGAGCGAGTTGGGTATCATCGACGGTGGCCGGGGACCCCGTCTCAGGCGCTGGGGAGTTTCGAGACTGCCCCTCATCATTCGCCTTGGGGCCCCGGCCAGCCCGCTTCTCGAGGGCCTTGACCGACGGGTAACGGCTGCGCGTCTGGCGGGAGCTCTCCTTGGCGTCGAGCTCGGCGCCCTGGTCGTCGCGGAACCTGTAGCCGGCAGTGTCGCCTTCGGCCTCGCGCTTGAGCACGGCGTAGAGGCGGCACGCCAGCTTGTTGGCGAGCGCGACGACGATCTTGGTGTGGTGCCAGCCCGCCTTTCGCTTGGCGTGGTAGGGGAGGAGGGGTCAGGACCGCTCACTTCGCACTTTAGACCTGCACACGACGCTGCGGTGCTGTTCGCATGGCTAGACCAGGAGAAAAGTCTGGTCCTTGGGCTTGGCTCGAAGACCGCTTCCAAGAGTCGCGGCGCTCAGTCGTGCCCGTTCTCCATCAGGCGTACCTCCTGGCGGTCGGACAGCGTGCAGCGGACGATGAGATCCATGCCACTGTATGCCACCATGGGCGCGCCCTGGAGCCAAGCGAAGCCCTGGCACCACCCTCCGGTTTGAATCGACCGTGAGACGACCGTCTGGTCATCGCCAAGGGCGGCCATGTGAATCAGGTCGGCCCCCGGGTGTTCCTTCTGGGTGCCTGAGATGAAGAGCGCATCGAGAGGACTCTCGGTTCGCCGCTGGCCAGCCGTGGCCACTACTGGGTTGATGTGCAGCGTTCCCGCGAGGGTTGAGCCGAGCACGAAGGTCTCGGGGAACCAGGCTCCGCTCAGCCAGCGGTACCCGCGGACCGAGTGTTCGTCGACGACAAACCAGAGACCCTCGCGCGTCGCTCCCTTGATGGAAGCAGGGCCGATGAACCGGGACCAGGGCTCGGGGACACTGCTCAGCAAGGTGAAACGCGCATCCGGCTGGGGTTCCAGGACGAGCACGCGGTCGCCATCGCGCTGGCCGACGAGGAGTTCGCGACCGTGGGGGATAATCTCGCCCACACGGGCGGACAGGGCGGGTATCGGGACAAGCAGGTCGAAGACGATGGTCGCGGGCTCGCTGCGGGTGACGGCCCACTCGCCGGCTGCCGTGCGGTGCACGACCTGGAGCGCCGCTGCGCCGCCCTCAAGCGACACCGTCACGATGTCCAGCTTGCCGTCGCCGTCCACGTCCATGGCAAGTAAGAAGCCGTCCGCGGCGAGCGGCTCGGTAGGGATGACGAGCGGCGCTGCCGCGAAGGTCCCATCGGTCTGAGAAGGTGTTCCCATATTCGGACCGAGCGGGGCGCCAGCGACGTCT
>CAZNZH010000384.1:4695-5900 GCA_964577445.1 uncultured Myxococcales bacterium | reverse complement strand
GTGGAGCGGCGCCGCGAGCCTCGCGACCGCCGGCTTCGCCATCGGGTTCGGGGCGTTGCTGCTCTACGACCTCCTCATGTGGGGCGACCCGTTCACCCAGAGCTACGACAAGCTCCTGCCGCACGCGCGCGCGCTGCACGACCGGATGACGCTCTCGTGGGCGACCCTCGAAGAGTCCCTCATCGGCTGGCGCCGCGGCCTCTTCATGCACGTGTGGTGGTCGCCCATGGCGCTGGTCGCGCTGGGGCTGGCGGCTTGGAAGGTGGCGCGGTGGCGCGTCGTCGCGGCGGTCGGCCTCGCGCTGACCGCGCTGAGCTATCTCTTCCAGGCGTACTACACCAGCACCAACGACGACGTCCTCCTCTTCAGCCGCCACATGGTCCCCGTGTGGCCGTGGCTGGCGGTCGGCGTCGCCCTCGCGCTGCGGTGGCTGAGCGCGCAGGAGAGCAAAGCCGTGCGCGGCCTGGGCGCCGGCCTCGTCACCGGCTTGGTCTGCCTGGGGAGCCTGTGGCCATTCATCGCGAGCTGGACCTACCCACTCCAGACAGGGTTTCCGCCGAATCAGTTCATGAACATCTGGATGGAGCTCTTCATCTCGGGAGATCATGCCCCCGTGACGCACTGGGCGCAGCTCTTCGACCGCCATGACGTGCCGGGGATGGCCGGGTGGCGGGAGGTTCAGGCGGCCGGTGGGAACTGGGCGCCGATTCTGCTGTGCGCTGCCGCGGTCATGGGGGCGTTCGCCCTCGCGTTCACTCACACCACCGCCGAGCGACACGACGAGGCGGGGTCACCATGAGCGCCCGGCTCATCGCGCTGTTGGCCGCGCTCACCACCGTGCTGGGCGGCGTGGGCCTGCTCGGAAGCGACCCGAGCTTCGTGAGCGGTGCTGACGTGGCCCGGGCCAAGCGGATCATCACCCGCAGCCTGCGCGGCGAGCCTACCACCCGCGATGACCAAGCCTTCGCCGCGTTCGTCCGCCAGACCGTGAACACCGTCGACAACGCCCGGAAATCCAACGCCGCGATGTATATCTCGGGGTCGGTGGCCTCCTACCCCGAGGTCCGGGTCTTCCCCGAAAACCTCATGTGCTACCAGTCGCGAGCGCTGCCGCTCCCCGTGCCGCCAGGGGTCGTGAGAGCGTGGAGCCGCGACCAGCGGCGCATGCACCGAGGCGGCGTAGAGCAGACCCTGCCCTCGCTGCT
>CAZNZH010000384.1:0-4685 GCA_964577445.1 uncultured Myxococcales bacterium | reverse complement strand
GCCGGGAGCGGGCGCCGTAGCTCCGAGCGTCCAGGTCCGGGAGCGCGCGATCGGCTCAAGCGCGGCCTTCGACTGAAAGAAGAAGGGCGAGCGCCGGGTCCTCGCCCGCGTCGACGAGTCGTCGCGCCGACCTCCGCGCCGCATGAGGGCAGGAGCTGTGACGGGCGGGATGTGGTTGACGTCGAGCGGTCAGAGCAAGCCCTAAGTCCCTAAGTCCGAACCCGACCCTTGAACCTCGCCGGCCGCTGGGAAACGTGCCGGTCGACCACACCATCCGCGTCGCCCTGCGCTTCGACGAGCGAGTCAGGACCTGGATGTCTCACTGCCACATCCTCGACCACGCCAAAATGGGGATGATGGCGCTGGTCGAGGTCACCGGCGCGGCCGCGGCTCCGAGTCGATGAGCACGCCGGGGTTCAGCACCCACGCCGGGTCGAGCTCGCGCTTGGCCGCCCGCAGCGCGCGGGCGAAGGGCTCCGGTCGCTGCTGGTCGTACCACGGGCGGTGGGTGCGGCCGACCGCGTGGTGGTGGGTGATGGTCGCGCCCTGAGCGCTCAGCGTGTCCGAAGCCGCCGACTTCACGGCCTGCCAGGCCTCGAGCTCGGCCCCCGCCGGGGCCTTGCCGATGAACGTGTAGTACGGCGCCGGGCCGTCCGGGTAGACGTGGGTGAAGCGGCAGGTGACGAGGCCGCCACCCGCCACCCGCGTCAGGGCCTCGCCGACCCGCGCCCGCAGCGCCGCGTCCAGGTCGGGGAACGCCTGCCACGAGCACGCCGTCTCGAAGGTGTCGACCAGCACCCCCAGGCTCACCAGGATGGTCTGGAGGTAGGGCGCGTCGATGAAGGCCGCCCGCCACGCCGCCGATTCCCTCGCGCCCGCCTCACCGTGTTGCCCGTCGCCACCCCGAAATCGCGGCCCCTCTTCGCAGGTCCCGCCCTCGGCCAGCGCCAGCGCCACGGCCTCGCTCATCGGAGGCCCGAGATCCCGCCCTACCCCCTCAAAGCCCAGCAGCAGCACGTGCTCTCCGCCCGCCGGCACCCGGTTCAGCGTCGCCTCGGTCTTGTCCAGCAGCCGGCAATTCGACGGGAAGAGCCCCGACCGCGCGATGGCCCGCGCCGCCCGCGCGCCGTCGCCAAAGCGTTGAAAGCGCACCGACGCGCTGGCTCGGCAGTCCGGACGCTGGCGCACGCGCACCGTCGCCTCGGTGATGACGCCGAGGATGCCCTCAGAGCCCAGCACCATCCGGTCGGGGCTGGGCCCAGCGCCCGACCCGGGCAGCGGCCGGCTGGCGAAGGTGCCCGTCGGCGTGACCATCCGCGTCGCCGCGACCAGGTCGTCGATGTGGGTGTAGACCGTCGCGAAGTGGCCGCCGGCCCGGGTCGCCACCCAGCCGCCCAAGGTCGAGAACTCAAAGGACTGCGGGAAATGCCGCAGGGTCATGCCGTAAGCCGCCAGCCCCTCCTCGATGGCCGGCCCTCGCGCGCCGGCGCCGATGCGCGCGGTCCCCGAGGTCAGGCACGGCGCGTGTACCTGAGCGATCTCGCGCAGATCCAGCGCGGCCACCGCGGCGTAGCCCGGCCCCACCGCCGCCTCGACGCCGCCGGTGACGCTGGTGCCGCCTCCCCACGGGATGACCGCGACGCCCGCCCGCGACGCCCACGCCAGCGCCGCCGCCACCTCGGCCTCCGAGCGCGGCGCCAGCACGAGATCGGGGGCGAGCGTGAAGTCCCCCCGGAACCCGCGGATCAGGTCCCGGTAGCCTCGCCCGTGGGTGTGGCTCAGCCGCTCGTGGCGCGCGTCGGTGGCGAACTCGGCCAGCTCCGCAGGCACCGAAACGCGAGGTGCCGCCAAGGAGATCGCGTCCTCGGCGACCGGCTCCTCGGGCTCGAGCCGGCCCACCCCCGTCGCCGCCGACACCATCGCGCCGACCTGCCGCCGCGCCGCCGCCGGCGGGAACCTGTCCGCGTACCCCCAGCCCCACACGCTGCGCGCCCTGGGATTCGCCACGCCTACCTCGCCCGCGCTTTCGTCCGCGCCTCGATGATCCGCACCACGTCCCGCCCCGCGAAGTGCGGCAGCGCGATCTGCGACGTGAAGTCGCTCGGCAGGTACAGCCGCGCGTCGGCAAAGCCCGCCTGGTTCAGCGCGGCCCGCGCCGCGCCGACGTCCTCCAGATCGAGGTAGACGCCGCTGGCGAAGCGATCCAGCAGCTTCGCGAACACCTTGGTGACCGGGTGGGTCAGGGTCTCGCCGCCCAGCGACAGATCCGCGAGGTAGACGCCGCCGCCCGGCTGCGCGGCGAGCCAGCCGGCCAGCCGCTGCCACAGCGCAAACCGCGTGGCCCCGTCGAAATAATTGAGCAACCCCTCGGTGATGATGGCGGTCCCCACGGCCGGGTCGAGGTGCGCCGCGGCGATGGCGTCCAGGCAGGTCGGCCCCCCCTCGCACAGCGCGTCGATGGCCACCACGCGGTGCCCGTCGGTCAGAAGCCCCGCCTCCGCCAGCGTCCGGTGCTTGCGCTCGGCCATGGCCGGCAGGTCCGCCTCCACGTAGCGCAGCCCCAGCGGCCCGTAGCGCTCGAGCAGCCGCAGCCCGCGCGGCGACAGGCCCGCCGCGATCTCCAGCACCTGCCCGACCTCGCCCGACTCGATGGCGCCCGTCAGCAGGTGGTCGATGACCCGGTGCCGCCGCAGCAGCAGCGCGTCGAGCGACGGCCCCCCGAGCACGCGCCGCGACAGGAGCTCCGGCGCCCACAGCGCCGCGTGAAAGAGCCGCCCCCGCCAAGTCGCCAGCGCCGCGTTCGACATGCCGTGCCGATACCAGACGAAGCCCGTGTAGTGGGCCGTCGGCGAGACGCGGGCTGAGTCTTTCTGGCGAGCCACGGCTCCGTCCTCCTCGGTCTCACCCTCGGGTGCGTCGATGGCGTCGCGCAGGGCCACCTCGCGCATCATGCCGCCGCTGCGCGCGTATTCCCAGCTCAGCGCGTCGGAATCCATGGGCCGCGCCGATGGACCGCGGCGGCGCCGGAGGTGGGGTCGCGTCGCGCTTTTAGTGAGGCATCACCTGGTGTTTTTGTAGAGCCGCGCCAGGATCTCGGGCGGCGCTCCGAGCCGGTAGAGCAGCGGGAACACGTTGACCAGGGCCGTGTAGTAGATGGGGCGCGTCTCGAAGCGGCGGCCGGAGACCTCGACCTCGGCTGAGACCGTGACGAGCTCGCCGCGGGCGCGCAGGCGGCGGGAGAACTCGACGTC
Organism: uncultured Myxococcales bacterium; assembly: GCA_964577445.1. GTDB lineage: Bacteria > Myxococcota_A > UBA9042 > PHBI01 > JACKFB01 > JACKFB01. The sequence goes on along the minus strand of CAZNZH010000384.1, from coordinate 1,434 downwards.
CTCCATCAGCGGGATGTCCGCGTAGCCGCCCAGGGCGCGGAAGTCCGCCGCGCGGACGAAGATCCCTTGGTCCCCGTAAGGCGTGCGGGTCACCCGGCTGCGGAGATCGGCGGCGCGCAAGAGGGGGCCGAGCCGGTAGCGGCCGCCGTCGGCGACGTGGTGGGTCTTGAACGCACCGCCGACGACCCGCGGCGACTCGAGGGCCGCCACGATATGGGAGGCGGCGTCTTCGGGCAGGCGCACGTCGGCGTGCAAAAAGAGCAAGGTCGAGCCGCCCGCCTCCGCGGCGCCAGCGTTCATCTGGAGGCCGCGGCCGCGGGGGGCGTGCACGCAGCGCACGCTCGGGAAGGCGCGGGCCAGGTCGTCGGTGCCGTCGTCGCTGCCCCCGTCGGCGACGATGATCTCGTCCACGCCGGGCATGGTCGACAGCTCGAGCAGGCGCTGGGGCAGGCGCTTGGCCTCGTTGAGTGTGGGGATGATCACCGAGAGGCCGCGGCGGACCCGGGGGCCGCGCGGCGCCTCGTCGAGATCGTCGGGGATGTCGAGGGTCTCGAGCAGGGCGGACATGGCCGGGGCCTCGCCCGCGCCGTGACGCAGGAGCACGCGGAGGCGCCCGAGATCCTCGAGGCGATCCAGGTCGAACCACGGCGCGAGGGAGGCCGTGCGGAGGCCGCGTTGCCGGAGGCGCTCGGCCGTGGCTTGGAGGGTGGAGGGATCGCTCCAGGGGAGGTCGTCGAGGAGGCCGGCGGGCACGCGGCGCAGCCCAATGAGCCAGAAGCCGCCGTCGAGGACGGGCCCCAAGACGGCGTCGTGGGTGTCGAGGAGCGCCAGGGCGTGCTCGAGGAGGGCGTGGGGGACGCCGGGGGAGTCGGAGCCGACCATGAGCGCGCGGCCGGCGCGGTCGACGGCGAGGCGGAGGTGCCGGGCCATGCGCTGGCCGAGATCGCCGTCCCCTTGGGGCGCGGGGGTCGGCGCCGGGGTCAGCGGCGGCAGATAAGCCGGGTCGCCGTCGAGGGCCAGCGAGGGCGCGAGGCCTGCCACCGCGTGGGCTGTGCGCCAGACATCGACCAACGACGCGCGGGCCACGGCGGTGGCGGCCGCGGCGCCGATGGCCCGGGCGAGCCGGGACTTCACCCGCCCCGGCTCGGGCGACTTGGCCATCACCACCAGAGGGCACGCTGGTCGGTCGGCGCTCACCGGAGGAATCGAAACCAGCGAGCGAAGGCGCGCGAGACCCAGGGGCTGACGCGCGCACGCTGTTGGGCGTCGCCGAGCTTGCGCCACACCTCGGTGAGCGTCGGGTAGGGGTGGATCGTCGACGAGAGCTGGCCGGCGCTCATCTTGGCCGTCACGGCCAGGGTCATCTCGCCGATGAGATCCCCGGCGCGCGGGTGGACCACCGTGGCGCCGCGGACGATGCCCTTGGCGCCGACG
>CAZNZH010000383.1:0-5901 GCA_964577445.1 uncultured Myxococcales bacterium | reverse complement strand
GAGGGCGGTGGCGAAGAGCGCGGCGGCTAGCGCGAGGTCGCGGCGGGGCGGGGGGCGGCGGAGGAGGGCGGCGGCGGCGAGGAGGAGGGCGAGGGTGAGGAGGTAGGGGGCGGCGTTGGGGAGGCCGAGGGCGGCGAGGAGCGCTCGGGCTGGCGGCGGGATGGGCGCGGTGGGTTGGGCGCTGGCGCTCCTGGGGGTGGCGCTGGTGGCGGCGCTGGTGGCCGGGGCGGGGGCGGCCTCAGCGCGGGCGGCGGCGTCGGCGGGCGGCGCCGGGGTGGACCAACTGAACCTTGGTTCATTCGCGCGTATTCGCGCCTCGAGGGCCTCGAGAAAGCCAGGCGGCAGCGGGGTGTCCGTGGAGGTGAGGGCGAAGCGCGCGGTCGTGGCCACCGGGTCGCGGGCGTCGTCCGGGTGGCGCAGCTCCACGACCCGCTCGGTGGCGCCGTCGCAGGTGAATCGCGCGGTGATGAGCTGGCGCTCGACCAGGGCGCCGGCCAGGGTGCAGCCGCCGGGGAGCGTCTCGCCCGAGGCGAGCATGGCGGCGACGACGCGCTCTTGGCCCGGCCGGATGATCGAGGCCGCATACGCGTGGTTGGCGGCCATGAGCGTGACGGCGAGCAGGCCGGCGCAGAGGGCGGCGCGGCGGAGGGCCGGGTCGCGGAGGGGGTGGCGGGACGGTGGGTGCATGGCGCCGGCGGTTGGGGAGGGGGCGGCGGCGAGCATACCTGGGGGCCGGGGGCGACTCTACCGGCGGCCGCGGGGGCGGTGGTGACAAGGCGGCGCCGGTCGGCGCGTCGGGGAGGTGTGGGAGGTTGTGAGACCGGCTAGATTGGTGCCGAGATCGCGGTCGACGCCGTGGTCGGCGGAGGTGGGTGATGGGGCGAATCGCGTGGCGGCTGCTGGTGGTTTGCGCGAGCGTGGCCTCAGGCTGCCAGGGTGGCGCGGAGCCCGGAGCGGACGGCGGCGGGGAGGTCGACGGGGTTGGCGGGCCGGACGCGGAGGTCGGGTTCGCGGAGGTCGGGCGAGCGGACGCGGCGATCTAGGTGAGCGCGGGTGCGGACGCGGACGCCGACGCGGGCGGTGACGCTCACGCCGACGACGCCGCAAACGCGGACGCGGACGCCGAGGCTGACGCCGACGACGCCGCAAGCGCGGACGCGGACGCGACGGCGGACGCTGGCGACGCGGCAGACGCCGACGCCGCCGCCGACGCCGCGGACTCCGACGACGTCGCGGACGCACCCGCCCTCCCCGACTCGACCCCTGGCCTCTGCGACCCCATCGGCTCCCACGCCAAGTGGGCGCTCTGCGACTCCGGGCCCGGCATGTGCGCGGGGACCTTTGACGACAGCGCCGGCTGCCTCGCCTTCTGCGCCGCCGTGGGCTTGGCCTGCACCGAGGTCTGGGAGAACATCGACGGCGTCTGCGCCGCCGACACCGACCGCCCAGCGCTGAGCTGCTCGCCCGAGAGCGGCCACCAATCCGACTGGTGCCTCTGCGGCGCCAAACCGGCGTGTATCCCCGATTGCTCAGGGAAAACCTGCGGAGATGACGGATGTGGCGGGTCGTGCGGCGGCTGCGCGGGCCAGGGCCAGTGCCTCGCCGGGCAATGCGTCGCCTGCGCGCCTCAGACATGCGCCAGCTCGCTGCTTGAGTGCGGGTCCGGCCACGCGGACGGCTGCGGCGGGACCTTCTCGTGCGCCGGCGCCTGCCCGCCCGGCCTCGCCTGCGATGGCGGCTTCTGCGGCACCGCACCCAAACCCTGCACCGCCACCGCCTGCGACGCCTTCCCCGGCGCAGAGGGCGAGGGGCGCTTCGCCAAGGGCGGTCGCGGGGGCGACGTCTGCCACGTCACGTCGCTGTCAGACGCCGGCGCCGGGACCCTGCGCGAGTGCGCGACCACCCAGACCGGGCCCCGCACGGTGGTCTTCGATGTCGCCGGCCTCATCACGCTCGGCTCGCCGCTGACCTTCAGCAGGAACGGTCTGACCTTGGCCGGCCAGACCGCGCCGGGCGACGGCATCCAGATCCGCGGCTACCAGGTCATGATCAAGGCCAACGACGTCATCATCCAGCACCTGCGCTTTCGGGCCGGCGACACCAAGAAGAAGTCGTGTCCCAGCGGCAGCGGCGGCTTCACCGAGGACAGCCTCACCGTGCAGGGCAGCCGCATCATCGTCGACCACGTCTCGGCCTCGTGGGGCATCGACGAGAGCCTGTCGGGCGGCAGCGAGTTCACCGACGTCACGGTCCAGTTCAGCATCATCGCTGAGGGCTTGCGTCAGACGGGGCTTTTTCACGGAGATTGCGTCAGCAGCTACAACCCAGGAGGCTCCGACGGCCACAGCATGGGCAGCCTCTTCAAGCCCTCGGTCGGCGACGGCACCCTGTCGATGCACCACAACCTCTTCGCCCACAACAACAACCGGAACCCCGCGCTCGGCACCTACAAGACCGACCAGACCATGCGCGCCGACCTGCGCAACAACGTCATCTACAACTGCCCGTCCATGGGCTACGTCAGCGGCGCCAGCAAAGAGGTGAAGGTCAATTACATAGGGAACTACGCGATCTTCGGACCCTCGAGCGGCTCGACCGCGATGTTCAAGGGCAACGGCGACAGCAACGTGCAGCTTTACACCGCCGACAACCGCATCGACACCGACAGAGACGGCGTCTTCGACGGGAAGGCCGCCACCAGCGCGAACTTCACCGACAGCTACAAGACCGCGTCGAGCCCATTCGCCTTCGAGGCGGTCACCACCCACAGCGCCACCGCGGCCCTGCCCCTCGTGCTCGCCTGGGCCGGCGCCTGCCCGTGGTCCCGCGACGCGCCGGATGTGCGCGTGGTCAACGACGTGAAGCAAGGCAAGGGCAGCCTCATCAACTCGCCGTCGTCGGTGGGCGGCTGGGGCGCTCTCGCCGCGGGCACGGCGGCCAAAGACTCCGACAAAGACGGCATGCCCGACGCCTGGGAGGCGCTCTACGGCAGCGACCCCGCGCTCGCCGACAACAACGGCGACCTGGACGGCGACGGGTACACCAACCTCGAGGCGTACCTCCACTGGGCCAGCCGGCCGACGCAGTAGAGCCCAGTCCGCTGTGGGGGCGGCACCGGCTGGCGAGGCCGCGGCGGCTCACCCTCGAGGCGTGCGCGGGCTGGAGTCTGCGTGCCTTACGCGGGGTTCGAGAGGCCCGGCCCACCGGCGCTCTTCGGCGGGTGGGAGGCCGCGCGGTGGGGGGCCGCGCCGGCGCCAGTCATGGGCCGCTGAGCCAGCACGCAGTAGGCGTTGGAGCCGCCCGGGCGGCGCATGAAGGGCTGGATCAGCCGGTCGAGCAGCATCGCGGCCAGCATGAGCGGCGCGACGAGCGCCCAGGCCAGCGCGTTTCGCGCTCTGTCGATGGGAGCGGGCTCGGGGAGCCAGGGGGCGCCTGGGTTTCCGGCGAGCTTTCGGCCCAGCAGCATCACCGCGAAGCCGAGGTCGACGGGCGCGTGGCCGCCGGTGCGGTCCCAGGCGACGATCTCAAAGCCCGAAGCGAGCAGCCACTTCTCGGCGTGGCGCACCGAAGGCAGGTGCTGGTGCTGGGGCTGAAACCACGGCAGCCACCAGCGGCCCAGCCACCTCCCCATCTTCGAGTCGGGGTCGGGCTGCTCGATGAAGAGGTAGCCGCCTGGCGTCAGCGCCGTGAAGGCGGCGTCGATCTCGGCCTGGGGCTCGCGGGTGTGCTCGAGGTAGTGGCTCATGGAGACGACGTCGTACTGGCCGGCGAGGGTCGGCGCCCGCTCGGGGAAGAGCGCGCGATAGCCCTTGCGCACCCAGCCGCGGCGGGCGGCCGCCTCGATGGACTCGGAGAGATCGAGGCCGTCGAAGGTCACCGACGGCGCGACGGTCTTCGCCGAGAGGCAGAAGTGCGCGTGGCCGGTGCCGACGTCGAGCCAGCGGTGGGGCTCGGGGTCGGCGTGGGTCAAGACCATGGCGGCGCGGCGGCGGTAGGCGTCGGCGGGGACCGCGAACATGGTGGAGGCGGCGTCCTCGCCGAGCCCCTCGTAGAAGTCGGCGTAGTAGTAGTTCAGCCCGTCCAGGGACAGGCGCGGGTTTTGAAACACCAGCTCGCAGGCGGCGCAGCGCTCGAGGTGAAAGGTGCCGGGCTTTTGCTGGAGCAGGTCCGAGGTCGTGATGAAGGGCTCGAGGCGCGAGTCGCCGCAGCTCGGGCAGGCCTCGCGGCGCGGCTCGAAGAAGCGGTCCAGGCCGCCGGCCACCGCGGTCGCGTACTTGGCGCGGAGCTTGGCGAGGTCGACGCCGGGGTGGGGGTCGAGGTGCACGGCGGCCCACCAGAGCTGGCCCTCGCGAAAGAAGCGCTGGAGCGCAGCCTCGGGGGCGTCCGACGGCGCGGGGAAGGCGCCGATGTGGGCGATGATGGGGTGCAGGTGCCAGGCGACGATGGCGAGGAGGCCGACCCACCCCGAGCTGAGGCCGGCGAGGATGAAGACCGTGATGAGCGCCGGGAAGCCGTAGACGACGCCGAGGACCGGGCCGCGGCCGAAGGCTTTGAGTTGGGCGACGCGGGCGGGGATGGTGTCGGGCAGGGCGGCGAGGTCGGGGGCGATGACGACGCCGCTGCGGAGCGGGGCGAAGGGCTTGAGGTCGCCGACGAGCTGAGACAGCGCCTCGCGGGAGTAGGCGCGGGTTGGGTTTTTTTCGGCGCGGGCGAGCAGCTCGTGGTGGACGAGGACCGCGTGGCCGGCGCCGCCGAGCGACGTGAAGGGGTTTTTGGCGAGCTGGGCCGGGTCGAGGAGCTGGGCCAGGGCGAGGCTCTGTAGGGCGGGGAGGTTCGCGGGGACGATGTCGAGGAGGTCGGTGCCGGTCGCGGCGGCATACGCGCGGGCGGCCCGCTCGACGGGCGGCAGGATGGTCACGCCGGGCGCCACCAAGAGGCGGTGGGTCATCGGCGGCGCGTCCGCTGCGGTCATGGGCAGGCGGGGCAGGGCGCGCAGGCGGGCGCGCAGGCGGAATCCCTCGCCGAGCAGGACCAACGCGATGAGCAGGAAGACCCACATCATGTCGCACGCTCCAGGGCGTCGGCGGCGGCTTCGGGGCCGCCGGCGCGGGCGAAGGCGGCCCGGATGGCGGCGGCGGACTCGCGGTAGGATGGCTCGTTCAAGACGGCGGTGACCGCGCTCTTGAGGGTGGGGGCGTCCACGCGGCCGAAGCGGACGCGTAAGCCCGCGCCGGCGACCTCGACCTGGCGGGCGACCACGGGCTGGTCGTCGCGGATGGGGGCCAAGACGAGCGGCAGGCCGAAGCTGAGGGCCTCGACGGTGGTGTTGTGGCCGCCGTGGCCGATGACGGCGCTGAGCCGGGGGAGCAGGTCGAGCTGAGGCACCCAGGGCTGGACGATGAAGCGCTCAGGGACGGGGCCGACCAGCTCGGGTGGGGCGGCGAAGATGGCCTGGACGGGCATGTCGGCCAGGGCCTCGACCGCGGCGCGATAGAACTTCTCGCCGCGATCGGCGTTCACTGTGCCGAGCGAGACGAGGATGCCGTGCTGCGACGCGTCGAGGCGCTCCCAGGGGAAGGGCGTCGTGTCGTTTCGGGCGGCGATGGACGGGCCGATGAAGCGGTAGTGGGCCGGCCACTCGACGTCGGCGCCGGCCAGGGCCTCGGCCGAGCAGATGATGACGAGGTCGGGCGAGCGGTCGGGGGTGGGGACGGGCTCGAGGCCGACCTCGCGCTGGAGCTCGGCCTGGCGCTCGGCGAGCCACTCGTGGACCAGGGGAAGCTCGGCGAGCCAGGAGGTCACGCCGGCGGAGGTCGAGGCCAGGGTGGCGTAGCGGCGGCCCAGGCGGCGCGCGGCGAGGCCGCCGGCCATGGCCTGCTGGTCGACGATGAGCAGCGCGGG
>CAZNZH010000382.1:0-5903 GCA_964577445.1 uncultured Myxococcales bacterium | reverse complement strand
GATACCGTCCCAGCCGCGATTGCGCACGGCCAACTCGGTGGCGATGGGGCCGGGGCAGACGGCGTTCGCCGTGATCTTCCAGGGCGCCAACTCCTTGGCCCAGGCCTTGGTCAGGCCCAGGAGCGCCGCCTTGGCCGCGCAATAATGGGCGTCGCCCACGGTCGCCACCATGCCGGCGGTGGAGGCGATGTTGATGATCTTGCCCGACTTGCGCGCCTTCATGCCGGGCACGACGGCTTGCGTCGTGAAGAAGCTGCCCTTCACGTGCACGTCGAACATGCGGTCGAAGTGGACCTCTTCCATCGCCTCCAGGTCGCGGCGCTCGTGGATGCCGGCGTTGTTCACCAGCACGTCCACGCGGCCCCATTTCGCTTCGGCCTCCTGCGCCATGCGCCTGCACGCGTCCGGCCTGGCCACGTCGCCCACGATGGGGCAGTCGACCCGCACGGTCTTCCGAATCGAGGTCGGGTCGATGTCGATGTGGATGATCTTGCACTGCTTCCCGAACGCGTTCACGTCGCCCGTGACGCGGTCGTCGAAGCGGCTGCCGATGGCGATCATCAGGTCGCACTCGACCATCGCCATGTTCGCGACGTAGGTGCCGTGCATGCCCAACATGCCCAGCCAGCGCGGGTGCGAGGTCGGCAGCGCGCCGAGGCCCATCAGCGTCATCGTCGTCGGCGCGCCGGTCAGGTCGACCAGCTCGGCCAGCTCCGCAGACGCACCGGAGTGGATGATGCCGCCGCCGCCGTAGATCACCGGCCGCTTGGCCTGGGCGATCATCTCGGCGGCCTTGCGGATCTGCCCGACGTGGCCCTCGATCGTCGGCTTATATCCTCTAATATTCGAGTGTTCCGGGTAACCTGTGAAGGTCGTGGTGCCCGTCAGGATGTCCTTGGGCAGGTCGACCAGCACCGGCCCCGGTCGCCCCGTCCCGGCCACGTAGTACGCGTCCTTGATGGTGCGCGGGAGGTCGTCTATTTCGCTGACCAGGTAGTTGTGCTTGGTGCAGGCGCGCGTCGTGCCGACGACATCGGCCTCCTGAAACGCGTCGCAGCCCATGACCGCGGTCGGCACCTGCCCCGAGAGCACCACGATCGCCATGGAGTCCATCAGCGCGTCGGTGAGGCCCGTCACGGTGTTGCACACGCCGGGACCCGACGTCACCATGACCGATCCGACCTTCCCCGAGGCCTTGTAGTAGCCCTCCGCGGCGTGGGCGGCCGACTGCTCATGGCGGCACAGAATGTGGCGCAGGGGATAGTCCGTCAGCCGGTCGTAGGTGTGCATGATCGCCCCACCGGGGTGACCAAAGACCGTGCTCACACCTTCTGCTTGCAGACACTCAAGCAGGATCTCAGAGCCGGTGAGGGTTTCGTTTCGTCGATTCATTCAGAAGCCCTCGATCATGGGCGCGCCCCAAGACCACGGGGCCGGCCGCCGTGGCGAGGCGCGGCTGGTGGCCGTGACGCAGCGCGTCGGAACGGACGATTGTCCGCAGGATCCCTCAGCACGCAAGACAAAAGCACTATTCGGCCGGCGCGAAGGGCGAGATCCCGCGCACATCCTCGTCGACGCGCAGCGGGTGCTGAATCGCCGGGAACGCGCGCTGGGCGCACTCCAGACGCTCGCACAGCCGGCAGGCGGTGCCGATGGGGATGACCGTCTCGGTCCGCGACAGGTCCAGGGCGTCCGCGTAGATGAGCTCGGTGGCGTGCGTCATCTCACAGCCAAGCCCAATCGAGTGCATGGTGTGCGGCGCCTGAAATCCACCAGGGCCTTTGCGCACGGCCTTGGCGACGCAGAAGTAGCGGCCGCCGTCGGGCATCTCGGAGATCTGGATGCGGAGCTGCCCAGGCGTCAGGAAGGCCTGGTAGACGTCCCAGCGCGGACAGCCGGAGCCGAAGCGCGGGAAGCGAATGCCCGAGGCGGAGAACCGCTTCGAGATGTTCCCGGCCGGGTCCACGCGGATCATGTGGAAGGGGACGCCCTCGTCGCCGGCGCGGCGCAGGCTGGCCAGGCGGTGACAGACCTGCTCGAAGCTGACGGCGAAGCGCTCGGCCAGCAGCTCCAGGTCGTAGCGCAGCGATCGGGCGGTCGCGAGGAAGGGCTCGTAGGGCATCAGCACCGCGCCCGCGAAGTAGTTGGCCAGCACGACCCGCGCCAGGGTGCGGCTCTCGGCGGTGGTGAGCTCGCGATCGTCGGTCAGGCGCTCCAACGCCTCGCGTTCTTCTAGCAGCCCGATCTGGTGGGCGAGCTGAAAGTTCCGCGCCCGTGGAGGCAGCATTTCGCTGAGCACCAGCTCGCTGTTCGCGCGGTCGAGCCGCCGCATCACGCGCCGGGTCTCGCTCGCCGCCGCGATCCGAACGTAGACGCCATGAACGATGCGCAGGTAGCCGGCCATGTCGGCGAAGAGGGTCGACATGTTGAGGCTCGCCTCGCGCCACAGCCGCTCGGCGCCGGCCTCGAGATCGGGGAAGTGGCTGAAGTGCCGCTGGATGAGGTCGCTGACCTCCTCGGAGGGCAGGCGCGCCCGGCCCAGCTCCGATCCCTCCTGCCCGTCCGTCAGCCGCGTGGCGAGGTCCTGGGCCGACTCGCGCGTCTCGATGTACGCGTCGTAGAGCCTGCGAACCGCGCGGGCCACGTCGGGCTGCGAGGTCGCCAGCTCGCGCAGATCCTGGTTGGACAGCGCCGCGTCCTCGAAGATAGGATCGCCGAAGACCTCCAGCAGATCCGCCGCCAGCCGCCCGTCGTCTTCGGAGGCGAAGGCCGCGACATCGAGCTGGAAGAGCTGCGCCAGCTTGATGAGCAAGGGCGCCGTCAAGGGCCGGCGGTCGTGCTCGATGAGGTTGAGGTAGCTCGGAGAGATCTCGAGCTTGTCTGCCAACTGCACCTGGGTCAGCGACTCCCGGCGCCGCAGCGACCGGACACGAACCCCGAGCATGGAATTGCGACTCATGGTACCCCTGGGGGATGGGCCTGGGATCCCAGGTTGACCCTTAACAGGTTTACAAACATTACAACGCAAGTGTCAACATCGTTTACTAGCTGTAATCACACGGTTGTTGACTTGACACGCCGCGTCGCAAATCTTTGACGCGGGCTTCGACCGGGAGGTTTTTCATGGCCACGACGAGCACAGAAGGACAGATGGGGGTGCCCGGGGTCGAGGTTCGGGGAGCGATGGGCCCTGGCTACGACCAGATCCTGACCCCGGCCGCGCTGGGCTTTGTCGCGGCGTTGACCCGCGAGCTGCGGCCGCGGCTGGCGGAGCTGATGGCCGCTCGCGTGGCGCGCCAGGCCCGCTTCGACGCCGGCGAGCAGCCACGCTTTCTCGAGGAGACGCGGTCGATCCGCGAGTCCGAGTGGACGGTCGCGCCGCTGCCCGCCGATCTCCTCGACCGTCGCGTCGAGATCACCGGCCCGGTCGACCGCAAGATGATCATCAACGCGCTGAACTCAGGCGCCAACGTCTTCATGGCCGACTTCGAGGACAGCTCGTCGCCGACCTTCGCGAACATGGTCGAGGGGCAGCAAAACCTCTACGACGCCGTTCGGCGCACCATCGATTACGTCAACCCGGACAACGGAAAGCAGTACCGCCTGGGCGAGAAGACCGCGGTCTTGCTGGTTCGACCGCGCGGTCTGCATCTGCCCGAGCGCCACCTGCTCGTCGACGGCCACCCCGTGCCGGGGCCGCTGTTCGACTTCGGGCTCTACTTCTTTCACAACGCCAAAGCGGCGCTCGAGCGCGGCACCGGACCCTACTTCTACCTGCCGAAGCTTCAGTCGCACCTGGAAGCGCGGTGGTGGAACGACGCGTTCGTCATGGCGCAGCAGGCGCTGGGCGTGCCGCGCGGCACCATCAAGGCGACCGTGCTCATCGAGACGCTGCCCGGCGCCTTCGAGATGGACGAGATCCTCTACGAGCTGCGCGAGCACTCGTCGGGGCTCAACTGCGGCCGCTGGGACTACATCTTCAGCTTCATCAAGACCCTGCGCGAAGACGGCAGCCGCGTGCTGCCCGACCGCGCGCAGGTCGGCATGACCCAGCACTGCATGGCCGCGTACACCCAGCACGTCATCAAGACCTGCCACCGCCGCGGGGTCCACGCCATGGGCGGCATGGCGGCGCAGATCCCCATCAAGGGCGACCCGGCCGCGAACGAGGCGGCCCTGGCGAAGGTGCGCGCCGACAAGCTCCGCGAGGTCCAGAGCGGCCACGACGGCACCTGGGTCGCGCACCCGGCGCTGGTCGGCATCGCGCGGAGCGTCTTCGACGAGCACATGCCGGCGCCGAATCAGATCTCGCGGACCCGCGACGACGTCAACGTCACCGCCGAGGACCTGCTCACCGCCCCCACGGGCACGCGCACCGAGGCGGGTGTTCGCCAAAACGTCAACGTCGGCATCCTCTATCTGGAGGCGTGGTTGCGCGGGTTGGGCTGCGTGCCGCTCTACAACCTCATGGAGGACGCGGCCACGGCCGAGATCTCGCGGACGCAGATCTGGCAGTGGATTCGGCACCGCGCCAAGCTCGACGACGGGCGCACCGTCACCGCCGAGCTCTTCGAGCAGATCCTCGCCGAGGAGCTCGGGACGATACGCCAAGACGTGGGCGCGGAAGCCTTCGACTCCGGCCGCTTCGCCGAGGCCGCCGAGCTCTTCGACGAGCTGTCGACCGCCGACACCCTGGCCGATTTCCTCACCCTCCCCGCCTACGATCTGCTCGTCGGCGTCTGAGGAGGTGTTCCCATGTTCTCCCGTCGCGCGGCTGGCTCGTGTCTTTTCATGAACTTCCGTGCGTCGGTTTCTTGCGCTCGGCAAGCGCCCTCCGCGCGTAAGCCCCTGAAAAGACGTCGCTGGCGCCCCGCTCGGTCCGAATATATCAACACCTTCTGAGGAGGTGTTCCCACCACCGAGGCCGAGCGGTTTTAGCCCGGCCTCCTCACCGCCCTCCGGCTGCGAGCGGCCGGCGCGCCGCCGCGCACGGGGCCCACGCCCGCACGCTGTGCTCCTGCGCCGGCTGCCGGCCTGCGATCGCCTCCGCCCCCTGAAGCCCGCGCCGCCCATGTGTGACACCGTGTGACGTCTCACCTGTCACACCCGCGGGCCCCAGCTCGCTCAGGTCCCGAGTCGCGGAAACCACGCGCAGCCGCCGCCGCGTCACATACGTTGCGCCCGAGCCTCCTCAGCGCTTGAAAGCCGCCAGCAGGCTTGACCGTCGCGGTTCGAGGCGTTCAGCTTGCGCCTCACTCGACAGCCTCACGACGCCCCTCGCGGAGCACGCCCCATGCGCGGTACCCTGACCCCGACAGCCGGCCTGACCCTCGACGATGGCGCGGGGTTTCTGGTCGTCTTCGAGCCGGGCACGGTCAACCAAACCGTCACCGTCACGGCCGAGCGCATCGGCGCCCTTGAGACCCCACCGCGAAGTGGCCTCACCGTCTACGGAGACCTTTACCGCATCGGCTTCTCGTCGCCCTACACGACGATCGCGGCGAACGTCTACGTCCAGATCCCCTGGCTTGAAGGTGCGCGCTCGGCGAAGCGCGTCTGCACCTGCATCGCCAAACCCTATTATCCAGACCCCATGCCGTGGTCGCCCCGAGACCCTGTCTATCAGCTCGCCACGAACTGGCAGGAGCTCCACGAGGCCCCGCCCCGGCAGTCGGGTAACCTCGTCGCGTGCCTCAGCAAACGAATCGGCTCGATGCTGGTAGGCAAGAAGTGAGAGGCTGTCCCCACAATCGGACCGAACCGGAAGCCAGCGACGTCTTTTCAGGGACCTGCACGCGGAGGGAGATGCCTGGCGCATTCGACCGACGCCAGTCCCTGAGAAGGCCAGAGCTTGGCGCCCCACCCCACGAAGTTAGTCGTCCGTCCACGTCCCACTGACCCCA
>CAZNZH010000381.1:0-5933 GCA_964577445.1 uncultured Myxococcales bacterium | reverse complement strand
GAAGGGCTTCTTGGCGCGGTTGGAGCGCTGGTGGATGGCGCGCGCGACCAGCTCCTTGCCGGTGCCGGTCTCGCCCTCGATGAGCACCGAGATGTCGGTGGTCGCGACGCGGCTGATCTTCTTGTAGATGTCGCGCATCGCGTCGCAGGCGCCGATGATCTCGCCGAAGCGCCGGTCGCCCGCCGCGACCTCCAAGTCGGCGACGTGGGCGAGCAGCTCCTCACGGGCCAAGGCGTTGGACAGGATCTGGGCCGCGGTCGAGGCGAAGAGCGCGACGATCTCAAGCAGATCCTCGGTGAAGTGGTTCACCACGTTGTCGTTGCCGAGATAAAAGAGGCCCAGGGTCTCGCCGCGAGCGCGCAGGGGCACGCACATCACCGAACAGAGCTTCAGGTTGACGACCGAGTGGCTGGACTTGAAGTCCTCGTGGGTCAGCGCGTCGCCGACGATGAGCGGCTGCCCGCTCTCCAGCACGCGCCCGACCACGGTGTCGCTCACGGCGACGTCCTGCTCCTCGAGGGTCTTGCGGTCGACGTTTCGCGCGACGCGGACCTTGCCGACGCCGTCCTCGAGGAGCAGCAAGAACGCCTTGTCCGCGCCTGTGAGATCGATGAGCTCGTCGAGCAGGGTCTCGAGGAGCTTCGGGACCTCGTAGGCGTTCATCAGGCGGTTGGCGAAGCGGTGAAAGGCGCGGAAGTAGGCCGCGTCACCCTCGAAGCTGGCCTCGCGCCCCGGCGGCTGTAGGCCCTGGTCATAGAGCGAGAAGCGAAGCAGATGCTGGCCGAGCATCACGACGTCGCCGTCAGCGAGCTTCTGGTTTTTGCGCCGCTTGGTGTTCACCAGCAGCTCGGCGGAGTCGTCGGTCGTCGCGATGGTGAAGGTGCCGCGCTCGAACAGGATGTGGGCGTGGTGGGGGGTGGCGCCGCCGCCGTCGAGGACGACGTCGTTGTCGGGCGAGGACCCGAAGTGGACGAGGCGGCGGTCCAGATGGACCACGCGAGCGGCGCCGAGGTCGGCGGGATGGACGATGACAGTGGCCATGACACCTGCGGTTCAGAGTCCCCGGGGCCGCCGATGATACGCAGGGCGGGGCGCAGCGTCGAGGAGCGCGGAAAGGTCAGAACGCGCCGCTCAGGCCGACGCCGAGGCCGGTCGGGCCGGGATCCCATCGCAGCTTCACGCCGGAGCTGTCGCGGGGCCTCGGCAGGTCGTCGGGGTCCAACAGCTCCCACTGTTGCTTGGTCTCCTTGCGCGGTGGGCGATGGGCGAACCCGTCCGCGACGCTGTAGATCCAGGTCGCCGAGAAGAGCCCGGTCCCGGCCCACCACAGCCCGCGCAAGAGCTCCGCGCGCCCCTGGTCGGCGGCCGCGATCCTGTTGGACTTGCCGCGCTTGAGCGCCTGAAGGCCGAGCCAGCTCCCCACGTTCATCGCGACGCCGATACCTTGCAGCGCCGCGACGACCGCGCCCTTCGCCGTGTCGTTGTTGGAGAACTGCCCCACCCCGAAGGGCATCAGGTACGCGATGGCGGGGACGCGGCGCTCGACGGTGGACTTGACCAGGGTGCGCCGCGGCCCGGTCAGGACCGAGGCCTGGCGGGCGTCGCCGATGAGGCCCGCGTCGGTCAGCCACTTCTTGTGTTCCTCGAAAAAGCTCACCAGCCCGGGCGGGTAGAAGAGCTTGTTGAGGCGGTGGTCGGGCCGCCCCTTCAAGAGCACGCCGAACTCGGTGCGCGCCGCGTCCTGGGCGCCGACAAACCAGTAGCTGGCGGCCAGGTGTTCGCGGGTCGTCAGCAGCTCCTCGGGGTCTTTGATGTGGCCGGACTCCAGCACCGGCAGCAGCAGCTTGATGGTGCGCTCGTAGTCCTGGTACCGGAACGCCTCGTCGGCCTCGCTCAAGCGGCGGCGCTCCTCGGCGGTGAGCTCCTGCGCATGGGCCTCCGACGCCGACACGAGGCACGCCAGGGCGAGCAGGGGCCCGAGCCATCGGCGCCCCATGCACACGCTCACTCCGCGGACAACCGCACGATCGCGCCCGGCCTGAAGGTGACGTTGCGGTGCCAGTCGGTGCGTTGGTCGTCCCACTTCACATAGATCGCGATGGTTTGAGGCTCACTCTTCTCGACCGGGACAGAGTACGTCTTGCCACACGGGCCGAGCAACTTGCCGTCGGCGACGACTCGGCCCGCCTCGCACTCGATGAGGATCTGGGCCGGGGCATAGGCGTAGCTCAGGTGCTGATGCTGCGGCTTGCCGTCGACGCCCTCCTCGACGACGAAGCGACGCAGCGTAGGCGGACCGGGCATCTCCGGGTGACTGACCAGCGCCGTATGCCGGCCGACCGACAGCCGCACCGTGTCGCCGCCCGCCACGGGCTTGCCGTCGATGGTCACGGTGAGCAGCGGCTCCTCCACGGTGATGCGGACCGGGACGCCGCCAGCGGTCGGATCGCTCGCCTGGCCTGGGGGGTCGGCGACGATGACGGTGCGCTGCTCGGTCAGCTTGACGACGCGCGGGCCCAGCCGGCCGATCACCCTCCCGACGACGCGCCCGGAGCGCAGACGCGGCACCCGCGGCAGGTTCGGCTCCAGCCGCGGCGCGCGCACGGGCAGCTCCATCCGGGTCAGCGCGCGGCCGGTCACCCGCGGCGGCGGCTCGTGCACCACGGGCTGCGGCCAGACCCGCCACAACCCCCACACCGCCAGCGCCGCCCCACCGAACGCGGCCACCAGCCGCAGCGCCCGCCGCAGCCGCATCCCCGAGGTCAGCTCGCGCACGCGGCGCATGGCCTCGTCGTGGTTGGGGTCGATGTTGAGCACGCGCCCGTAGGCCTCGAGCGCTGCGTGGCGGCGGCCCGCGGAGAGCTCCGTGGCGCCGACCGCGAGCATGGCCGCGATCACCTGACGACCAAGCGCCTCCTGATAGATCTCGCGCCCGGCCATCCACCTGGCGAGCTCGATCTCGGGCTCGTGCAGCTCGCGGATGGCCAGCCAGCGCGTGAGCTCCGCGGCGACCTCGCCGACCGAGCGGTAGCGGGCCTCGCGGTCCACCTGAAGGCAGCGCGTGATGATGGCGGCGAGGGTGCTGTCGACGTGGGGGTTGATGCGGCGCGGGTCCTCGAAGCGGCCCTCGACGATGCGCTTGAGGATGCCGTGGGGGGTGGGGGCCTCGAAGGGGAGGGCGCCCGCGGTCGAGGTCGAGTAGAGGACGGTGCCCAGGGCCCAGATGTCGGCGCGGTAGTCGAGCTCGGCGGTGCCCTCGATCTGCTCGGGCGACATGTGGGCGGGCGAGCCGACCAGCGTCCCGGTGATGGTCATCGACTCGAGGCCGACCACCTGGGCGATGCCGAAGTCGGTGAGCTTCACGACGCCGTCGCGGCCGACGAGGATGTTCTCGGGCTTCACGTCGCGGTGGATGATCTTGTTGGCGTGGGCGTGCTCGAGGGCAGCGGCGACGCCCAGGGCCAGCATGGCGCCGATCTCGGGCATGAGGGTCGGGCCCTCGCGCAGCAGCGCCGACAGGGGCGCGCCGATGATCAGCTCGGTGACGAGGTAGTTGAGGTCGCCGTCGTTGGACGAGTAGTCGTAGATCTCGGGGATGTTCCGGTGGGTCAGGCGGGCGACGGCCTTCGCCTCGCGCGAGAAGCGCTCGCGGGCCTCAGGGTCACGCGAGAGGTGCCGGTGCAGCACCTTGACGGCGACGTCGCGGTCCAGGGCGTCGTCGTGGCCCCGGTAGACCACGCTCATGCCGCCGGAGCCGATCTCCTCAAGGATTCGATATTTCTCGATGTGCTCGAGCAAGACGGGCGACCACCGGTGGCGTCATCGCCGGTGTGACCATCCGGCGCGAGGGCGAATCCTCTGGGCGCCGATGGTTTCACACCACTGAAAGCCTTTCCAGGGGCGGGGGCCGCCCGTGGGCCTCAGCTCTCGTCGCGCACCGGCAGGCGGGTGGCGATGTGCAGCTCGCGGAGCTGCTCGGCCGCGACCGGGCTGGGGGCGCTGCTCATGAGATCGGTGGCCTTCTGCGTCTTCGGGAAGGCGATGACGTCGCGGATGGACTCCGCCCCCGTCAGCAGCATGACCACGCGGTCCAGGCCCAGCGCGATGCCGCCGTGGGGCGGCGTGCCGAAGGAGAGGGCCTCGAGCAGGAAGCCGAACTTGGACTCGGCCTCCTCGCGCTCCATGCCCAGCAGCGAGAACACCTTGCGCTGGACCGCCTGATCGTGGATTCGGATCGAGCCGCCGCCCAGCTCGTTGCCGTTGAGCACGAGGTCGTAGGCCACCGAGCGGACCTTGCCGGGATCGGTGTCCATCAGCGGGATGTCGGCGGGCGCTGGCGCGGTGAAGGGGTGGTGCTTTGAGAAGTAGCGGCCGCCCTCGGAGACCTCCTCGAAGAGCGGGAAGTCGGTGACCCACACAAAGGAGAGCGCGTCGGGGTCGATGAGGCCGAGCTTGTCGCCGACGGCCAGGCGCAGGTGGGCGAGCGCGGCGTTGGCGACAGTGTAGGTGTCGGCGACGAAGCAGAGGAGATCGCCGGCCTCCAGGTCGCACGCGGCCGTCAGCTCGGCCTGGACTTGGTCGGAGAAGAACTTCGCCGCCGGGCCCTGCCAGCCCTCCGGCCGGATCTTGACCCAGGCCATCCCCTTGGCGCCGTAGCGCGTCGCGATGTCGCCCAGCTTGTCGATCTCCGCGCGCGACAGCTCGCCGCCGCCCTTGGCGTTCAGCGCCTTCACGATGCCGCCTTGGGCGACGACCTGGGTGAAGACCTTGAACTCGCTCTTGGCGACGATGGCGCCGACGTCGACCAGCTCGAGCCCGAAGCGCAGGTCCGGGCGGTCGATGCCGAAGCGGTCCATCGACTCTTCGTAGCCCAGGCGCGGGATGGCCCCGATGTCGATGCCCTTGATCGCCTTCCACAGCTTGGTCACGAGGCCGCCGACGAGCTGGAAGATGTCGTCGGGGCCAATGAAGCTCATCTCGATGTCGATCTGGGTGAACTCGGGCTGCCGGTCGGCGCGCAGGTCCTCGTCGCGAAAGCAGCGGCAGATCTGAAAGTAGCGGTCGTAGCCGGCCACCATGAACATCTGCTTGAAGATCTGCGGCGACTGCGGCAGCGCGTAGAACTCGCCCGGGTGGACGCGGCTGGGGACCAGGTAGTCCCGAGCGCCCTCGGGCGTGCTCTTGGTGAGGATGGGGGTCTCGAGCTCGAGGAAGCTGTGGGCGTTGAGGTGCTCGCGGGTCAGCCGCGCGACCTCGTGCCGCAGGATGAGGTTTTGCTGTAGCGGCCGCCTGCGGAGATCCAGGTAGCGGTACTGCAAGCGCAGGTTCTCGTTGGTCTCGAGCTTGTCGGTGATGGCGAAGGGCGGGGTCTCGGCCGAGTTGAAGATCTCGAGCTGGGCTGCCTCGACCTCGATGCCGCCGGTCTCCATGTTGGGGTTGGCGTTGTGGCCGCGGTCGGCCACGACGCCGCGCACGGCCAGGACCCACTCCGAGCGCAGGCGATCGGCGCTGGCGTGGGCTTCGGGCGCCACGGCCGGGTCGAACTTCACCTGGGTGATGCCGTAGCGGTCGCGGAGATCGACGAAGATGCAGCCGCCGTGGTCGCGGTGGTTTTGGACCCAGCCCATCAGCACGACGTGCTGGCCGACGGCGTCGCGGCGGAGCTCGCCGCAGTTGTGCGTGCGCTTATACTCGGACAGGAACTGGCTCACGGCGCGCCCCCTGAAGACTGGCCTGGACGAAGGGTCAGAACCTAAACCGGGGCCTGCACGCCGTCAAAGCAAACCAAGCCGGGGCCCAGCGGCTCACGCCGCGGCAAAGCCCGAAAACGCGAGAGGCCTGAAGGGTCTCCCCAACAGGCCTCTCGTGCATCGAAGTGGCGGGGCGGACGGGACTCGAACCCGCGGCCTCCGGCGTGACAGGCCGGCGTTATA
>CAZNZH010000380.1:0-5945 GCA_964577445.1 uncultured Myxococcales bacterium | reverse complement strand
CGCATGCTCCTGCGGCGGTGTGTCACGATCGTTTAATATGGGAACACCTTCTGAGCCGCGAGAGCGCCCGTCCCCGGCACGCATCGATCGGCCGCGCGTGGCAGCAGCCCGCGGTCGTGGCGGGACACGAGTAGTCGCTTACACTCACTTCTCATTTTCAGCCTGGGGTTTATCTGAGCGAAAGGCCTCCGTCGTACGGTGCGGCGACGTCGGTCCCTGCGTGCAGTTGCCGCCAGGCAGCCATGACCCACATCTCGTCTGCGCGACCCGATCTCGGGCTTTGCTGTTGCGATTCGCTGTGGGCGGGTTCTTCCTGACTGCGGTTGAGCTACAGTACATGCCGCCCCGACGCCTCGTCCAAGGTGAAATACCCATGCTTCATCGCCTCATGCTCGCCGTTTTCGCCGTCGCCGCGCTGGCTTTCGGCCCCGTCGCCTGCCACGCGGCTGCTGCGCTGACCTGCGCCTCCATCGAGGACCTGGCCCGCAAGCCGGGCGACTTTCGCGGCAAGGAGCTGTGCGTCGCCGGTGTCGTCTCCGAACGCGTGGACGTGCCGCTGGTCGACTACGACTACTTCAAGGTGGTCAAAAACCGAGGCGGCATCTGGGTACAAGGCGCGAGCCCGCCGCCGGTCGGGGCGCAGGTGGTCTCGTGGGGCAAGTTCGTCCCCGGCGACGACTGCAACGCACCACTGGTCGAGTGGGTGGTCTGCGAGAGCAAGCGGGAGACGGAGTAGTCCCGATTAGACGCGATTAGGCGTCTGACGCCCAGACTACAGATAGGCGGAGGCGATTAGGCGTCTGACGCCTTCCGATGCGCCTGCTGATCTGAGCAACCACGGGCCGGTGACCCACATCACAGCCCGAGATCGGCGGCTCGTTCAGGAATCGGCGCCTCAAATCGATCGGCGCTCGCACGCGGTCGGTTGCGCCCCGCCGCGATGGGACTCCGTCGGGGTAACCCGGGGGTGCGTGTGGGCCGATTGTTGATGCGAGAGAGCGAGCTGCTGCCTCGGCAGGAGGCCGTGGTGGTGTCGCGTGAGGGCGGGGAGGGGCGCGTCTTTGCTGCCGCGATTCGGTTCTCGTCGATACTCTCGCGGGACCTCTTCTGCGATGCGGCCGGACTGCACGGGCGGGCTTGGCCGGCGGCGGATGCGGGGACGCCCTCGGCGCGCTGGCTGGCCTTTGCTGAGGCCGCGGCGCATCTTCCGGCCGCGCTTGAGTGGGCCGTCATTCATTGTCCGGGGAGTCGCGGGTTCTGCGGGATGATGGCGTTGGTGCGTGACGACGCTGCTTGCGACGGCGCCGAGAAGGTGAGGGCGGGTATCTCCGACCTCCAGTCACTGCTGGCGAGCAACTGCGACCACCTCGAGATCGAGCTCGTCGACGATGCGGGGGAGCTGGGGCGGTTGGTGGAGCGCCTACAGACCCAGGCGGCGCTTGAGCTCGTGCGCACCACGCGCGCGGTTCCCTTTGCGCTTGCGGTCCCCACCGCGGTGGCCGTTGGCTACACGGGCGCGGCGCGGACAGGCGCGCGGCCAAGCGAAGTCTCGCTGCCGCTCAGCGGTCGGTGGGAGTCGGCGCGCGACGACTGGAGCGGCGTCCTCGAGGCCTTGGCCAAGGAATCCGTCGGTGCAGCGCTCCTCGTTCGCGGCCAGAGCGTGGCCGACCAAGACACCGCGGAAGCCACCGAGGCCAAGCGCGACCTCGAGATCGTCGAGCGCGCGCTGCTCGGCCTGACCGAGGCCCAGTCAGCCTCGCCTCTACACTTCCCCGGGCCGATTCAGCAGGTCCGCGATGCCCTCGGCGAGCGCATCCGCGAGCACCGTTCTCCGATGCTGCGTGTGCGTGCCTTCGTCTCGACGCCCACGTCTCCAAGTGCGGCCGCCCTCGCCACCCTCCGCGCGAGCGTGTGCCGGCAGCCGCTGTCAGAGCGCGCCGCCCGGTCCTCGCTCGTCGGCGGCATCGACGTGCGCGCGGTCCCGTCCGCCGCCGTCTTGGGCCCGCTGGGCGACAACCCGGGCGACCTCGTGGCCCCCGCCGAGGCCATCGGCCTGGTCCGCACCGCCGACCCGCCCGTCACCGACCTCCCGGGACTGCCCGTCGCGCGCACCCGCACCGCCGAGATGCGCGGTCGCGCGGGCGACGACGCGCCTTTAGGAACCAACTCCCATCGAGGTTTTCGACGCCCCGTGCGCCTCGATTCCGACGCCCGCTTCCGCCACGCCTACGTCGTCGGGCAGACCGGCACCGGCAAATCGACGCTTCTGCACCGCATGGCGCTCCACGATATCCGCGCGGGCCGCGGCGTCGCCGTCCTGGACCCCCACGGCCCGCTGGTCGAGTCCCTGCTGCGCTCGATCCCAGACGACCGCATCGACGACGTCGTGCTCCTCGACGTCACCGACCTCGAGCGCCCCGTCCCCTTCAACCTACTGCGCATCTACGACGAGACGCGCCTCGGCTACCGCGTCGCCCGCGATCTCCTCATCGACGACCTCTACCACTACTTCCGCCGCAGCTATCACTCCGAGACCATGGGCCCCATCTTCGAGACCCACATGCGCGGCATGCTCGCGCTGCTGCTCGGCACCCGCCCGGCCGAGCCCCCCCGCGTCCCCAACCTGATGCACCTGAGCCTGCTCTACAGCGACGATGACGCCCGCCGCCGCCTCGCCGCCGACGCCAAAGGCTCCGACCCGGTCACCGACCACTTCATCGAGATGACCAACAAGTCCACGTCCGACTACTCCTACGCCGGCACGGCGACCTACGTGACGTCGAAGTTCAATCGCTTCATCGCCGACGTGACGCTGCGAAACATCACCTGCCAAAACGAGATCATCGACTTCGACGCCATCGTGGCCGAGGGGAAGATCCTGCTCTGCTATCTCGGCAAGGGCCGCTTCGGCGACATGGCGGCGGGGCTATTGGCCAGCCAGATCATGTCGCGCCTGCGCTCCGCGGTGATGCGGCGCGGCACCGACGCCGGGCTGCCCCCGTTCTACGTCTACGCCGACGAGTTTCAGCTCTTCGCCGACGACCGGATGGGCGAGCTGCTCGCCGAAGCCCGCAAGTTCGGCCTGTCGCTGACCTTGGCGCACCAGTACCTCAGCCAGCTCCCCCAATCGGTGCTCGACGCGGTGCTCGGAAACGTCGGCACCACCATCGCGTTTCGCGTCGGTGCCGCGGACGGCGAGCGCCTCGGCCTCGCCTTCAGCCCGACCTTCCGCTCGAGCGAGCTGGTGTCGCTGCCGAACCACCGCGCGATCGTGCGCAGCTTCGGCGGCCTCGGCGACGCGCCGTTTTCCCTCGCCACCGAGCTCGTCGACGACGACGGCACCGACGCGCGTGCAGCCCTGGTACGCCGCCGATCTCGGGCGCGCCACGGCCGCGACATCGATCACGTCGAGCGCGAGGTCCGCGAGGCTCTCGAAGCCTTTACGAGGAAGCGCTGAACGGTGCATCGTGACGCCACCGCCCGAGATCAGCCGCGATCCTCCCGTCCTATGAACCCCACGGAGTCGACCATGCCCGAGACGAAAAGCAGCGCCGAAGCGGAAAAGCCCATGATCGAGCTCGAGCAGCTCAAGCGGCTCCAGATGTCCGCGATCGAGCTGTATCGCGATAATCAGCGCGTGGTCGCGCCCGAATGCCGAGACGAGATCCTGGGCCACCTGCGCGCCGGACGCGGGTGCCTCGTGGTGGGACGGCGGGCGAGCCACGCGGGGGAGCGGACGCTGACGCAGGTGAGCGTGACGGAGCTGCGCAATTTCGTCGATTCGATCGACGGCGGCTACTGGACCCACGCGGTGCGCTGGACCGAGCCGAACGCAAACACGCCGGCCAGCGCGCGCCAGGCTGTCGAGCTTCACTACCGCGAGGCGGCGCTGATTTTACCTGGCCGACTGAAGCGCCAGCCCGAGCCCTCGCCCGCCGCGACAGAGCTCGATACGTTGGCGGGCTTGGTGGACGCTGGGGTTGAGGCGCTGTTGCCAGCGTTCCGTGAGCATCAGCGGCTCGATGGCCGGAGCGCGTGGGTGCTGGTCGTGGCCGAGCGAACGCTCGTGGGCAAGGACGGGGTCGAGCGCGCGTGCTGCGTGGCGATCGCCATTCCCGAGGGCGGGCCTCGGCCGCAACCGGTGTCGATAGTGGCTGACGCCGACGACCCGAACGCGCCCGAGATCGAGCCGCCCGTGGGCATCCACGGTGGAGCCTTCGCCATCGCCTTCGACTACGTTCACGCGCCGCTGCCGACGGACGCCGACCTCGAAACACGCCAGCGCGCGCTGGGGGCGCTGTGGTCCGACGTCGTGCCGCTCGCCGTCGGTGAGCTCGCGCATCGCCTCACGACGGCGAGCCGTCGACGTGGGCCCAAAGCGCTGGTGCATGTCGTGCTGGAGTCGCCGGGGCTGGACGCGCGTTTGGCGCTCGAGCCGCTGCGGAGGATTCTGGAGGAGTTGCAGCCGGCGTTTTTGCGATTCAGCACGGGGCAGTACGCGCTGCGACGCTTGGAGTGCATGCAGAGCGACGAGCACGAGCTCTTGGCGGCGGCGGCTGAGCTGGCTGAGCGCACCTTGAGCGAGGAGGACTGGCATCGGTCCGAGATCGCACATCTGTGCGCGACGGGCGCGATGCAGCGCTTTCCGCGTAATCCGACCGGACTGTCCGAGGTCTACGACCTGTGGGAAGAGGAGGGCGCGGGGGACCGGTTGCGGGTCATCCACGAGCTGATCGATGACGTGTCGGCTGCGGGTGCTGAGCAGTTCGGCGTCATCCACGAGCGAACGGTGCGCGAGGTCGTCGAGAAGCTGCGAGCGCGCGAGTGGAGCGACCTGTGGCCGCGCATCATCGACGCGATGCAGAATCGGCCCGGCCGCAAAGATGCGGTGCACCTCGTCCTGCGCCCTGTCACGCCGAAGGCCATACGCCGCCTGATGAACATGAGGGGGGACGCCGAATCGGTGGCGAAGATCGTCAACATGCGCCTGTACGCGGCCAATCAGTGCGGCGATGTCGACCTGGCGCGCGAGCTGGAGCTGATGTGGCGCGAGTACTTCAGCTCCCGGAGGACGCCGAGCCCGCACTCCCAGGCGCTGCACACGGCCCTGCTCGGCAACGGCCGGATGAATCGCTTCGCGTACGACGAGGCGTTGGCGCTTGTGTCGCCCGCGCTCGCCGCCGCCGCGGTCCCCCTGGTCGAGCTGACGGGCACGGCGCTCCAGTGCCACGGCTTCAAACGCGACCACGACGGGTTCGACGCCGCGCTGAAGGTGCAGCGACACGCCGAAAAGCACACGCAGGGCACGCTGGATGGGGAGCTGCGCGTCGGCTGCTACCTCGCGCACGAAGCCCTCGACCGCGGGCAGCCGGCCGCCGCCTTCGACGCACTGCGAAAGGCCTCCGAGCACAGCGCCGGCAGCCCCGCGGACCGCCTGCTCGCCGCGTGTTCGAACAACCCGTTCTTCCGAGCGGCCCTGCTCAAATCGGCCTGGGCCGCCCGCGAACTCGGCAAGCCCACGCCCGCCGGATGCGACGCGGCCATCGTCGATCTCGGCAAGGAGTGGCTGGGCTCCGCGCACCCCTCCGAATCCCTCGCGTTCTGGAGCGCTATGGTTCTGCATCAGCGCGTCGTTGCCGCCGATTCGAAGCAAAGCCGCGACGACGTCCGCCGCGCCCAGGCCCTGGCCCACCACGTCGCCGCCATCGCCTCGCGAGCCACCGCCAGGACGGACGTCAGCGGCGCCAAACTGTTGGCCTACTGGTCGGTGCTGGCGGAGCTCCAATTGACCCACCGCGACGGCCTCGATGCCTTCCGCGCCAAGTTCGAACAGGGCTCGACGGCCACCACCCGCCTCTGGCTCGCCGCGGCCAGCGCCACCCCCGACCCGCGAGGCCAGACCATCTTCGCCAAAACCCCCGCGCTCTTCGCCCCGCTAGTACCCC
>CAZNZH010000379.1:0-5961 GCA_964577445.1 uncultured Myxococcales bacterium | reverse complement strand
GCGCCCATCGACTGCGATGACGCGAACACCTGCACCACCGACGCCTGCGCCGCGGCGTCGGGCTGCACCCACGTCGCTCTCGGCTGCGACGACTCCGACGCCTGCACGAGCGACGCCTGCGACCCGGCGTCGGGCTGCACTTATGCGCCCATCGACTGCGACGACGCCAACGCCTGCACCACCGACTCCTGCGTCGCGGGCTCCGGTTGCGCCCACCAGGACAGCCTCGCGAGCTGCGACGACGGCGACCCCTGCACCGCAGGCGACACCTGCTCAGGCGGGGAGTGTGACGGCGCGCCCATCACCTGCCAGCTCGGCTCCGCCTGCGCGAACGGCGTCTGTGAGCCCGTGGCCTGCACCCCATGCGACGCCGCGGAGTGCCTCGCCGGCACATGCGTCAAGATGCCGACGGGCGCGTTCTGCGTGGTCCCCTGCGGCCCAGCCGACGCCTGCCCGAGCGACTACGCGTGCAAATCCGCGGCCGGCGGCGCCCGCCAGTGCCTGCCCGTCTCGGGAAGCTGCAACTGCGCCGAGATCCCGTCGATCCTCGCCTGTGTCGATGACGCGTGGGTCGAGACCAGCGGCTGCGGCGAGGAGGTGCAGCGCGCCGCGTGCGTGCCTGGCACCTGCGCCGATGTCGATGGATGCTGCCCCAGCGGCACCGCGCCCGAGGCTGGATTCTGCGTGGCCCTCGGAGCGGACGACGCGGGGCCCGGCGATGACGTGGCCGAGCAGGTCGACGCGGGCCCGCCCCCAGACGCCACCAGGGACGACGCGACCCACGGCGAGGTCGACGCCGATGGGGAGTCCGACCGCTCGGGCTCGGGCGGGGGTGGCCGAGACGGGTGCAGCGGCACCGGCGGCCACGGCGGCCCGTGGATTGGCGTGCTGCTCCTGGTGTGGGCCTGGTCGAGGCGACGCGAGCGCCGAGGGCTGTCGGGGCCGGGCCAGGCCTGATCGGTCACTCGGCATGTTCGGGGGCCGAAGGCGCCGCGGCTGACCCGAAGGGCCAGCGAGAGCCGGGGAGCGACAGCGAGCCGGGGTAGCACAGCTACCTTGAGCACGAATGGGTGACGATGACGACGCCGATGGGCCCGCATCGGCGGGCGAATGCCGGAACATGCGGTGGATTCAGGGCTAGCGCCGCGGGTGGACGGAGGTGGGCCTGAGGCGTTATTCCTAACTGTATTGCGGGGCCGTCATCGCGTCGGCGCCGTCATCGCGCTACCGGAGCAAGCCATGAGAGCCATCAGCCGCCTCGCCATCGTTGTCATGTTGTCCCTGGGAGCCTGCGGTGGCGATGGGGACTCCAATGCGCCGGACGCCGACGCGCGCGTCGACGCTGACGCGGCCGGTGACACCGCGAGCGAGGTGGACGCGGACGCGGGCGCGGACGCGGACGCGGAGACGGTGGAGGACACGGGGCCGGAGTTCCCCGATCTGGCGACCGCGGTGCCGGTCGTGCCTGTCATCGTGGAATGCGGCGACCCGCCGGCGCTGGCCCCGCGGAGCTACGACGCGACGATCCGCTGGACCAGCTACGGCGTGCCGCACATCACCGCCGACGATCTGGGCAGCGCCACCTTTGGGCAGGGTTATGCCGTCGCCCGAGATCACGTGTGCGTCATCGCCGACCAGATGCTGATGGCCCAGAGCCAGCGCGCGAAGTTCTTCGGTGCGGGGCCGGGCGACGCCAATATCACGAGTGATTTCGGGTGGTTGGCCCTTGGAGTTCGCGAGAAGGCGCGCTGCGCGCTCCGGGCGATGAGCCCGCAGGGGCGCGAGGCCATCCGCGGCTACATCGCCGGCTACAACAAGTGGGTCAGCGAGCACGCGCCGGACGATCTGCCCGGGCCGTGCGCTGGTGCGGAGTGGGTGCGGCCCATCGACGAGGAGACCTACATGGCCTTCGTCGAGGCGGTGGTGCTGCGGGGCTCGGGCCAGCCGCTCATCGGCGCCATCGTGCCCGCCAAGCCGCCGGTGGCAGCGCCGGCGCCCGCGCCGGCGAAGGGCGACGACCCCCACAAGAGCGAGCCGTACCTGCCCAAGGAGAGCGACTTCCGCGGCGACGGCCTCGGCTCCAACGGCTGGGGCGTCGGCAAGGATCGCACCACCACCGGGCGCGGCATGCTCATCGCGAACCCGCACTTCCCGTGGCAGGGCAGCCTCATGTGGCACGAGGTGCAGCTCACGGTGCCCGGGGTGCTCGACGCCCACGGCGCCGCGCTCATCGGCACGCCCGGCTTCGAGATCGGCTTCAACGAGGACCTGGGCTGGACCCACACGGTCAGTAACGGCAAGCGCTTCACGCTCTACGCGCTGACGCTGCATCCCGAAGATCCCACCGTGTACCTGTACGGCAATGAGCTTCGCCGGATGAGCCACATCGACCGCTCCATCGAGGTCAAGGGCGAAGACGGCGAGCTGAGCACCGTGCAGCGCACCTTCTACGCCTCGCACTACGGGCCCATCCTCGACATCGCGCCCCTGGGCTGGCGCGAGAACATCGTGGCGACCTACCGCGACGCAAACATCAATAATTTCACGGTATTGGATCAGTTTCTCGGCATGATGCAGTCGCAGGACCTGGCCGAATTTCAGGAGGTGTTCGAGGAGGAGGCCGGGATCCCGTGGGTGCACACGATGTACGCCGACAAGGTGGGCAACGCGTTCTACGTCGACGCGGCGTCGCTGCCGAACCTGTCGGCGGACACCCTGAGCTGGTGGGAGCAGGCGGTCGCGACGGGCAAGCCCGGGCTGACGGAGTTCTTGGCGCAGTTCGCGTTTAACAGCTTCGGCGCGGTGGCGCTCGACGGCAGCGACCCCGCGCGGGAGTGGGAGGTGCTGGAGGGGGCGCGCGAGCCGGGGCTCTTGCCGTACCGGCTGGCGCCGAAGCTGGTGACGACGAAGTTTGTGGCCAACGCCAACGGGACCCACTGGCTGACGAACCCGGACACACCGCTGGAGGGCTACTCGCCGCTCTTCGGGGCGGAGCGGCAGCAGTTGAGCATGCGGACGCGGATGAACCTGACGATGCTGACGGAGACCGGCCCGGACGCTGCGTCTGGGGCGGACGGGCTCTTCGATCTCGACGAGCTCAAGGGCGTCCGTGAGTCCAACCGGGCGATGATGGCCGAGCTGCTTCAGGACGCGGTGGCGGCGCGGTGTGACGGCGTGGCGAGCGTCGACGTGGAGGGCACCGCGGTGGCGCTGGCCGACGCGTGCGCGGCGCTGGCGGCGTGGGACGGTCGGCTCAACACCAGCAGCGTGGGCGCGGTGCTGTGGCGGGCCTTCGTGGGGCAGCTCGGCGCCCGAAAGCTCATCTCGGGCGACAAGGTGTTCGCGGTGCCCTTCGACGTGGACAACGCCATCGCGACGCCGAGCGGGTTACAGCCCAAAGATGCAGAGTCGCCGGACGCCATCCTGGTGGCCCTGGGCGCGGCCGTGCAGAAGCTGGCGGAGGCCGGGCTCTCGCCGTCGTCGCCGCTGTCGGTGGCGCAGTACACCATCAAGAAGGGCGAGCGCATCCCGGTGCCCGGCGGCAAGGAGGAGGAGGGCGCCTTCAACATCGTCACGACCAGCAGCGACTCGACGACGCTGCTGCCCAAGATCCCCGTGGGGCCGACCATCGGGCCGCTGGGGATGACCGCCGAGGGCTGGGTCGTCACCTACGGCACCAGCTTCGTCATGGCGCTGGCCTACACCGACGACGGGCCGGAGGCCTACGCGCTGGTGACCTACTCGCAGTCCAGCGACCCCGAGTCGCCCCATCACAGCGACCAGACGGAGCTCTTCTCGGACAACTCGTGGCGCAAGGTGCTCTTCACCGAGGCCGAGCTGGTCGCCGACCCGGGGCTTGAGACGCTGGAGGTTTCGGGGACAGACCAGTAGCCGCTTTTGTGAGCTCGGGCGAGTAACCGGCCGCGTCGCGCCGGGGTAGATGAGGGCTCGACTCCCTGGGGAAAGCGTGGCGCGACTCGTCTCCGGCTTCATCCTGCTCGCGGCCATCGTCGCGGCCTTCGTGTTGTTGCCCGTCGCCGAGCTGGTGGCGTCGCTGGAGTCGCGGATGCGCGAGACGGGCGCTGCCGGGATGGTGGCGTACGTCGGCGTCTACGCGCTCGCCACGGTGCTCATGGTCCCGGGGTCGCTGCTGACGCTGCTGGGCGGGATGGTCTACGGCCTCGGGGTCGGCGCGGCGCTGGTGGTGCCCGCCAGCCTGCTGGGCGCGACCCTGGCGGCGGTCTTGGGCCGGACGCTCCTGCGAAGCTGGGTGGAGTCCAAGGTCGCCGACCGCCCGCGCATCCGAGCGCTGGACCGCGCCATCGGTCGCGAGGGCTTCAAGATGGTCGCGCTGCTGCGCCTGTCGCCCGTTCTGCCCTTCACGCTGCTGAACTACGCGCTCGGCATCACCGCCGTGCCTTTGGGCACCTACATCTTGGCCTCGGCCGTCGGCATGTTCCCTGCCACCATCGCCTACGTCTACCTGGGCTCGCTCATCCCGAACGTCACCCGCCTCATCGAGGGCGGCGCCTCTGAATCCGGCAGCCCGCTGCGCACCGCCTTGCTGGTCGCGGGCGGCGTCGCGACCTTGGCCGTGGCCCTCTGGCTGGCCCGCGTCGCCCAGCGCGCCCTCGACGCCGCCGCGGAGCCCGAATCGACGCAAACCGAGGCCCCATGAGCGCGCCCGCCGCCCCTTCGCCGCTGCTCCCCGACGACGCGCATAACCGCGCGCTGGTCTCTCACGTCCACCCCGCGGATTGGCAAAATCCCCAGCCCGCACCTCGCTATAACCTCGTGGTCATCGGCGGCGGCACGGCGGGGCTGGTGGCCGCCATGGGCGCGGCCGGCCTCGGCGCCAAGGTCGCCCTGGTCGAGCGCCACCTCCTCGGCGGCGACTGCCTGAACTTCGGCTGCGTGCCGTCCAAGGCCCTGCTCGCCGCCGCCCACATGGCCCACGCCGTCCGCACCCGGGCGCCCGAGCTCTCGGTCCACACCACCGAGGTCACGGTCGACGCCGCCGGCGTGCTTGAGCGCCTGCGTCGCCTGCGCGCCGAGATAGCGCCCCACGACAGCGCGGCGCGGCTACGGGAGGCGGGCGTGGACGTGTTCTTGGGCGAGGGCCGCTTCGTCTCGCCCGACGCCATCGGCGTGGGCGACGCGACGCTCAGGTTCGCCCGCGCCGTCATCGCCACCGGCGGGCGCCCGGTCCTCCCGCCGGTCCCGGGCCTCGCCGACGCCGGCGCCCGCACCAGCGACACCATCTGGGAGCTGACCGGCGCGCCGAAGCGCCTCCTCGTCATGGGCGGCGGCCCCATCGGCTGCGAGCTGGCCCAGGCTTTCCGACGCCTCGGCAGCGCCGTGACCCTCATCGAGCGCGAAGAGCGCCTCTTGGAAAAAGACCACCCCGACGCCGCCGCCTTGGTGTCGCAGCGCCTCCTAGCCGACGGCGTCCGCGTCCTGGTCGGCCACGACGCGGTGTCCGCCTGTCGCGACGGCGCCGAGCTGACCGTCCGCGTGCGCGACGGGTCGGGCGCTGAGCGCGACGTGGTCGGCGACGAGCTCCTGGTCGCCGCGGGCCGCCGCGTCTCCCTGGACGCCCTGAACCTCGAGGCGGCGGGCGTCGAGTCCACCGGGCGCGGCCTGGTCGTCGACAGCCGCCTGCGCACGACCAATAAGCGCGTCTACGCGGCCGGCGACGCGGCCGGCAGCTTTCAGTTCACCCACGCCGCCGACGCCCACGCGCGCATGGTGCTCCGAAACGCCTTTTTCTTCGGCCGCGGCAAGGCGGAAGACCTCGTGGTCCCCTGGGTGACCTACACCGAGCCGGAGGTCGCCTCGGTCGGGCGCAGCGAGGAACAACTGGTCGAAGACGGTGTGCCGTACCGCAAGGGCGTGTTCCCGTTCATGGCCAACGGCAGGGCCAGGGCGCTGGGCCATACCGACGGGCGCGTCAAGATCCTG
>CAZNZH010000378.1:0-5968 GCA_964577445.1 uncultured Myxococcales bacterium | reverse complement strand
CGGCCTTTTGCGATTTCACCCGCGGCAGCATCTTCGCGCCCGACTACATCCCCTCGCCGGGCATCGAGGTCGCGCCCGATCGCTCCTTTGAGCTGGCGCTGCCCGTCGGCGAGGTCGCGGTCTTCTGCTGGGGCGGCATCCAGAACGACGAGCTCGGCGAGTTCACGCCGCACGTCTTGGGGCTCTACCGCCACATCTTCGCGATGCCCGGCGAGATCTACACCGAGAACGTCGTAATGAATCACCCGCTCAACGGTGAGCTGAAGATCCGCCTCGACGATCCCCCGTCGGGCTTCAACGGCCCCGACATCAACGGGATGTTCGTCTACCTGGACCTCGGCAGCGACGGCGTGCTGGAGTTCTTCGACCCGGTGCTGGATTTTAGCGACGAGCTGACGAAGACCCACGTGCCGAAGTCGCTGTCGGGCGATCTCTACGACGCCAGCTACACGTTGATGGCCGGCGCCTTCTCGCTGACCGCGGACAACCAGCCTTACTCGCTGACCCTTCACAGCGGCATCCGCGAGATCTCCGACGACCGGTTCTACGAGCGCGAGGGCGAGGACTTCGTGGCGAAATCGACCGGAATAACCAAAAATATCAATGGGATGGCCGCCGCAGGGGCCGACCGGTTCTACGGCGTGGGCACCGACGGGCTGGTCGTGCGCAACATCGGCAGCGCCTGGGCCGTTCAGAGCGCCGGGACCAAGGAGCACCTCTACGCGGTCGACGCGCTCCCCAGCGGCAGCGCGCTCGCGGTGGGGGACTCGGGCACCGTCGTCGGCTTCGACGGCTTGGTGTGGACGGCGCAACCCAGCCTCGGGTTTGAAGATCTCCGCGGCGTGTGGATGGCGTCGGAGACCGAGGCGTTCGCGGTCGGCTACTACGCGGTCTACCACCGCACCGGCTCCACCTGGAGCCAGATGTTCGGCAACACGACCAAAAACCTGCGCGGCGTGTTCGGCTTCGCGCCCGACGACGTGTGGGCGGTCGGGACCCTGGGGCAGGTCATCCACTACGACGGCACGGTGTGGAAGACCATCCCGAGCGGGACGACGCGAAACCTGCGCGCGGTGTGGGGTTCGGCGCCCAACGACGTCACGATCGTCGGCGAGGGCGGGACGATCCTGCGCTGGGACGGCGCCACGCTGGCGCCCGTGCTGCCCGAGCTGACGACCCGCACCCTCGAGGCGGTCACCGGGTTTGGGTCCGACGACATCACGGCCGTCGGGGAGCGAGGCACCATCCTGCATTTCGACGGAGCGACCTGGACAGACCGCAGCTTGGACGACGTCAGCAGCACGCTCTTGGCCATCGCGGGCGCGGGCGGGCGGCTGATCACCACGGGCACCCATGAGCTGCTGCTCGGGCCGATGCTCGAGGTCCCCGAGAACATCTCGCCGGCCGACGGCGGGACCATGGACGACGCCTACGAGATCTCGTGGACCGTGAAGTCCGGCGTCGAGCCCCACTTCAACTACGTCAGCGTCGCCGTCCCCGGGCCCGCGGGCCCCGTGACCGAGTGGGATCTCGTCGCCAATTGGGACGTCACCGACGTGCTCCTGCCGGATTTCCCGAACATCGAGGGCACGCCGGGCATCGCGCCGGGGCCGAAGCAGCTCTTCTTGGTGCGCGTCTACAAGGAGGGCTTCGACATCGACAATTACTCGCTGCAAGATCTCAGCACGGGGCGCTGGCGCTCGTGGGCGCTGGACACCGTCGAGTTCACCAAGCTCTGAGAGGTTCAGGCCGCGACGGCTCCCTCCCACGACCCCCACCAGCGGAAGCGCTCCGAATGATCAGTCGAATTGAACGTAGCGCCGCGCTGGGCCTGCTGGCGACCCTCATCCTGGCGGCCAGCGCCGGCTGCGGCGGCGGCGGCGGCTCGACCACCGCGGACGCCGCGACCGAGGTCGACGCCAGCGTCGGCCCCGACCTGCCGGGCGATGACGGCGCCGCAGACGACGCCGTGGCGGACTCAGCAGCCGACTCAGCACCCGACGGGCCGCCGGACAGCGCCGCCGAGCTGCCCGACGCCGGGCCCGAGCTGCCGGTCGAGTCCCGGCGCTTCGTGCAGGAGAAGACCGGGCTCGACACGGACTTCGTCTACAAGAGCGTGTGGGCGGGCGAGGCCGGGCGCGTGGTCGCGGTCGGCAACGACGGCGTCATCGTCTCGCGCTCGGCGGCGGGGCAGTGGTCGCGGCTGAGCCAGGGCGAGGGCAGCCAGCTCCTCAACGCCGTGACCGGCGCCGGCGGCGGCGAGCTCTGGGCGGTCGGCAAGGACGGCACGATCTTGCGAGGCAGCGCCGACGGATTTGGCACCGGCGGCGGCTGCCTGGTCGCGGCCGACTGCGAGGACGGGGACGCCTGCACCGTCGCGACGTGTGAGGACAGCCTGTGCGTCGTGGCGTCGAGTGGTGCTGCCGGTTGCTGCGGGACGATCCTCGGCTCGTGGCGCTTTGATGGGGGCAGCGCTGAGGGGTTCACCCAGCTCGGCCAGACCGGGACGCTGAAGTGGCAGCCCGTCAGCCACACCGACCCCTTCACCAGCGAGCCGCGCTTCACGTCCGCGCCCTACGCCCTTTATTTCGGCGATCCGAGCAAGGCCTTCCCCGACTTCGACACCGGCCAGGTCGAGGCCGCGACCATCGCCAGCCCCACGGTGCAGTTGCCCAAGGCCGGCCGCGCGAGCGTGCGTTTTCAGGTGTTTGTCGACGTCGAGCCCTCGCCCAACTTTCACCTGCTCACCCTCGAGGTCTCGAGCGCCGGCAGCGCGGTGCAGGTCTGGTCGAAGGCGAAGCTGGCCAAGGTGCCGACGGGCGGGTTCGTGCCGGTCGAGGTCGACCTGACGCCTTGGATCGGCGAGGCCGTGTCGCTGCGGTTTCGCTTCGACTCCGTGGTGTCGTCCTTCAATTTCGGAGAGGGCGTCTACCTCGACGACATCGTCATCGACTCGTCGTGTGACGCCAGCGCAGACGCCGAGCTGCCGACGCTCTTTGGGGCGGCCGCCGTCGCGCCCGACGACGTGTGGGCGGTGGGGCTCGAGGGCGCCATCGCGCACTACGACGGCGTGTCGTGGCGCGAGGTGGGCGCTGGCGTGCTGCCGACCTCCTGGAACGCCATGCACGGGGTGAACGAGCGCATCGTGTTGGTCGGGGCGTCCGGCGCCATCGCGGTCTCCGACGGCGCCGGGCTGGTGGCTGCCGACAGCCCGACGGCGTTCATCCTGCGCGGCGTGCACAGCGCGGACGGCGAGACGTTTTGGGCGGTCGGCGACAACGGGACCTTGATCCGCGGCCAGGGGGACTCGTGGAAGCTGGTGTCGCTGCCGACCGCCCAGAACCTGCGCGCGGTGGTGGCGCTGGCGCCGACGGACGTCTACGCGGTCGGTGACGGCGGCGTGGTGGTCCACTTTGACGGCGCGCTGTGGTCACTCGTCGGCGCGCTCCCGGCGTCGGCGGTCGGGCGCGATCTCCGGGGCGTCACGGCGGCCGGGCCGGGCAAGGTCCTCATCACGGGGGCCGGGGGGTTGATGCTGGAGGGGTCCGCCGACGTCGGGTTCAAGACCGTGGTGGGCTTTGATGGCGTCGGCGAGCTCGACGCCGCCTGGGCGCAGGGCGGCGTCGCCGTCGTGGTCGGCGAGAACTCGTCGATCTTCCGCGACGGCGGCGCGGGCTGGGCGCAGGAAAAACCGCCGTCCACCCAGCACCTGCGCGCGGTCTGGGGCTCAGCACCCGACGACATCTGGGCCGTCGGCCTCGCCGGTCTCATCCTCCACTACGACGGCAGCGCGTGGCAGAAGGTCGCGTCGCCGGTGGGCTTGGGCCTCGAGGCCGTGTGGGGCGCGAGCGCCGATGACGTCTACGCCGCCGGGCAGAGCGGGTCGATCATCCACTGGGACGGCATGCGCTGGTCCATCGCGGCGTCGCAGACCACCGAGCACCTGCGCGGCGTCTTTGGCAGGGCGGACACCGATGTGTGGGCCGTCGGCGGCGGCGGCGTGATCATGCGGCAGTCGGGCTTGGCGTGGGCTGAGGTCGCCATCGCGCCGCTTGAGCTCGACGACGGGTCGACGCGGCTGATCACGGACACGCTGCACGCCGTGTGGGGCGTCGCGTCCGATGACGTCTGGGCCGTGGGGGCCAACGGGCAGATCGTCCACTGGGATGGCGAGACCTGGACCTCGCGCGATCCGCAGCTCGGCATCACGCTGCGGGGGATCTACGGTCTCGCGTCCGACGACGTGTGGGCCGTGGGAAACGAGGGGCACATCCTGCACTACGACGGTGAGGCGTGGACGCCGTGGGCGTCGGGCTCGGTCGCGACGCTGTATGCCATCCACGGCGACGGGCAGGGCCAGGTCTACGCGGTCGGCGACCTGGGGACGATCCTGCGCCTGGACGCCGGCGAGTAGCGCTGCCTGCGCGCGGCCGTGGCCATGAGGGCGAGCAGCGCCAAGAGCCAGCCGAAGGCGCCCGCCGCGCCGCCGCTCCCCGAGCAGGCGCTCTCGGCGGCCGAGACGGTCTCACCCTTGCTGGCTCCGGGGGCGACGCCCGGCGTGGGGCCCGTGGGACCGTCGGCGCCCGCGACGTCCGCGCCCGGTCCTATCTCGTCGGAGGTCTCCTCGGGCGCCCCGTCCGCCGCGTCCGATGCGTCATTTCCCGAGCCGCCATCGTGCGAATCGGAGGATCCCGCGTCCGCCGCCGCGCCGCCGTCCGGCAGCCCCGCGCGCGGACCCGCCGGCGTGGGCAGGCAGTCGTAGTACGCGCTCTCATCGTCCCAGCCGCACACCGAATCCGAGCCGCAGCTCTGCACCTGCACCTTCCCGCGGTTGTCACACCACGCGACCGCGCCGGCTGAGGTGCACTGGCCCTCGGTGGGGACGCTGCCGCACGAGGTCTTCTCGGGCGGCAGGCACCCGACGCCGCCGTTGAAGGTCTGGTGGGCCGCACAGATCTCGCCTTTCGGGCAGGTCGCCTGCTTGAGCCTGCCCTCGGCGCACCACGCCAGGGTCTGCGCGTCCAGGCACTGGCCCATGGCGTCGACGTTGCCGCACTCGCCCGCCCGCGCCGGGGTGGCGGCGAGGCTCAGAAGCGCGAGGGCCATAAGGGTCTGGTGGGGGCGGATACGCACGGAGGCGAGCATAGCTTTCGGCGCGGTCTCGGATCAACGCGGGCTGGGCGCGGGTTCACCGGGTCAGTGGGCGTTGAGCGAGCAGAACTCTTCGTAGTCGATGAGCTCGGTGATGGTCGGGTGCTCGCTGCACACCGGGCAGGCCGGGTCTTTGCGCGTCTTGAGCTCGCGCATGGTCCCGCGCAGCACGTCGATGGACAGCACGCGCCCGCTCAGCACGTCGCCCGCGCCGAGGATGAGCTTCATGGCCTCCGCGGCCTGAAGCGTCCCGATGATGCCGCAGATGGCGCCGAGCACCCCGGCCTCCGCGCACGAGGGCGCCAGCTCCGGCGGCGGCGGCTCCGGGTAGAGGCAGCGGTAGCAGGGCCCGCCGTCTGGCGCGTTGAAGACCGTGACCTGCCCGTCGAAGTGGAAGATCGAGCCGTGGACGTTGGGCAGCCCCAAGAACACGCAGGCGTCGTTGATGAGGTAGCGCGTCGGGAAGTTGTCGGTGCCGTCGATGATGAGGTCGTAGTCAGCAAAGATCTCCATGACGTTCGTCGAGTCCAGCCGCACGTCGTGGGTGCGGATGGTGATGTCGCTGTTGAGGCGCTGGAGCGTCAGCTTCGCGGACTCGACCTTGGAGGTGCCCACGCTCTCTTCGGTGTGCAGGATCTGACGCTGCAGGTTCGACATGTCGGTCTTGTCGTTGTCGAGGATGCCGAGGGTGCCAACGCCCGCGGCCGCCAGGTAGAGCGCGGTCGGCGAGCCCAGCCCGCCCGCGCCGATGCACAGCACCCGCGCGTTGAGGAGCTTCTGCTGACCCTCGTCGCCCATCTGCGGCAGGATGATCTGC
>CAZNZH010000377.1:0-5971 GCA_964577445.1 uncultured Myxococcales bacterium | reverse complement strand
CAGGGCGAGCTGCAGCTCGGCCGCCGTGTTCGCGCGGTAGACGCCGTCAGCCGGCCCGCCGAGGTCTGGGTCGAGCTGGTCGAGCACGCTGGTGTCGGCGGCGGCCAGGTTGAAGCCGATGACGTAGACCTCCACAGGGTTTGGCGGCGTGTTCTTCACGTTGGTGACCGCTTGGAGGGTCGTCGGGTAGCCGCCTTCGCCCTCACCCTGGCTCGCGCGGCCATCGGTGATGAGCACCACGGTGCGAGCGCGGCAGTTCGAGTAGGGATCGCCGCTGCCGTTGTTGGGATCGAAGGGCCTCACCGAGGCGTCGTTCTGCAAGAAGTAGCGGGCGTCATCGAGCATCGGCGCCAGGGGTGTTCCCCAAAAGCCGATGGTGGTGTTCACCTCGTACTGGGCGTTGCGATTGACGTTTCGGATCGGGCCGAAATCGTCGCTGATCGGCGGGGCGATGAGCTGGCCGCGGTTGTTGAGCGCGCGGTCATCGTCGTTGTAGAGCCATGTGTTGGAGGTGTCGTCCCACTGATTCGCCGTGTTGGGCTCGCCCCAGGTCGCGTTTCTCACGCCCAGGTTGAGCCCGAGAAACCCCGTGGCGTCCGGGCCGTAGCTCCACATGCCGCTGGCGCCGACCGAGTTCGAATCGAGCGAGTCGAAGGTCATGAAGCCGAACTTGACGGAGTCGCGGAAGATGTCGAGCACGCCGTCGAAGGCTTGGACGGGCGGCGTGCAGCCGGTCCCGCTGTCGCCGGAGCAGGCCTTCACCTGCGGGATCGGGTAGAGGTAGTCCTCGGCGGCCGGGTTGGTGTCGCGGTGGTCGTACTGACACCAGTAGTCCTCGATCGTGCCGGTCAGGACCTCTTTGGCCACCAAGAGCCGCGACTTCTCGTAGGTCCCCACGGGCGACGCCGGCGATAGGACCGATGGCTCCTCGCACAGCGGCGAGATGAACTCGGTGGAGGGGGTAGACGCCGTGCCCGCCTCGTACTCCATACTGCCAGAGGTATCGAGGAGGATGAGCACCAGCGGCTTTACGGTGCTCGCCGGGTCGAGCTGTGCGCGGGCGTCGGAGCTGAGCCCGGCGCTCGACACGACGAGCGCGCAGAGCGCCGCGGCGTGCGCCCCCGAGAGCGCTCGCCCCAGCATGAAGCGGCGCCCCCGCCGTTCAGCCGCCGCGCAGACGCCCTGGGATCGTGCCATGCCTCGTTTCATGATCCCGCCTGTCGTCCGATCGTCCCGATCGCCTGTTCGCATGTGAGCGGGCCGACAAAGGTCGTCGCGCGCACCCGCTGCCACACCTCGAACGCCGCATCCTCGCCCGCACCTGCGAAGGTCTGTCCGACGCGGCCCTCGGCGTCGAGCCGGTACTTGAAGCGGCAGCGGGCGCCCTTTCCACCGACGCTGTAGCCCATGAGCGGCTGCCGCATCCCCGTGGGCGCGACGTTCACTCGCACCTCGTAGGGAGCCGAGTCCGGCGCCCCGTACGCCGTGGACGCCGCTAGGGATTCGGCGCCCTCGAAGCCGAAGCTCCCGCTGGCGGTCAGGTCGAACCAGTCGGTGTCCGGCACCATGCGATCGGTCTGCCACACCGACTTGCCCGTGGCGTTGATGTCCTCGTCGACCGACGTCACGAAGGTGTCCGGCCCCAACGAGCTGGCGAAGGCCAGCGCCGTGAACGCGCCGCCCTCGGTGACGCGAAAGGCGCTCGCCCCGCGCCGCGTGTTGCCCGCGTACCCGAGCGCCGAGGACACGGTCTGCACCGCCACCATGGCGACGCTGGTCAGCGCGAGGAGCACCATGAGCGCGATGATCAGCATCGAGCCGCGCTCGCTGGTCACCGCTTTTGCGGGCGAAAATCCATGGCGAAGGGGTCGTCGCATCACTGCCTTCGCGCCTGGATGCTGGTGAGCGCCGTCATGATGCCGACCTCGAAGACCCGCGCGGCGCCGTTGGCCGTCGTGTCCAGGTCGAAGGCGCGCAGGGGCTCGTCGACGTCACCGCGCGGTGCGAACGGGACCGACTCGTCCTCAAACGGCGTCCGCGCGGACAGCTTGACGGTGAGCGAGCGCAAGAGGTGGCTGGCGTTCGTCGCCGTCGCGTCCAAGGTCCGGCCCGACGCCTCGAGGTCGCCCAGGGTCGCGAAGCACTGAAGCTGCACCGGCACCTGCTGCATCGTGCCCAGGTCGGGCGCGGTCACGTTCAGGCAGAAGTCGTAGACCTGCAGGTCCACGATGTTCTCGGCCAAGATCAGCGCGGAGCCCGCGACCAGGTTCCCGGCCGGATCGAGGTCTTCGCGGACCAAATCGAACTTCAGGCTGTCCGCGTCGCGCCGCACATCGTTGGCGAGCCGATATCGACGGTAGCCGATCACCGAGATCTCGCTGCCGCTGCCGAAGCCGCCGACGGTCACCACCGCGTTGGCCAGGGTCACCGTCTGCAGGACGTCGGCGCCGGTGCCGTTCCAGGTAGCCGACGCGATCTCGATGATCTCCTCGCGCCGCGCCACACCGTAGCCCTCGATTCGCAGCATGCGGTTGGGCTGGAAGATTCGATTGAAGTCGTCTTCACCGCCATCGCCGCCCGCCGAGCGCGGGGTGGGGTCCCACTGGATCTGGACGTTGGTGCCGTTGATGTCCTGCGCCACGTAGGTGCGCTGGCTCCAAAAGTCGCCGAGGATTCGGATCTGCTGCGGTGCGATGTTCGTGTTCGTCGTCGGCAACGCCACCGGCGTGTCGGGGTCCGCCTGGACCATTACCGCGGTAAGGGTTTGCCCGGTGGGCGGCACCACCCAGGCCTCGACCGCGGACTGGACCGGCGAATTGAACCCGGCGCTTCGAAGGTCCGCGCGCACTTGCCGCGCTGCGGTGCGCAGTTGCCCCAAGGCGTCCAGCGTCTGATTCTGGATCCGGTAGCCGCGCACACTCTGCGAATACATCAGGTAGATGCCGGCCGAGACGATGGTGCCGACGAGGACCGCGATCATCAGCTCGAGCAGAGTGAAGCCGCCGACTCCGCCAGCGCGGCGGCGACGGTTCGAGTGCGGCTCAGCCCCACGGGGCCTATCGGGCACGTGCAGCCTCATCGTAGAAACGTGTTGACGGAGAGGTTGGTGGTCAGGCTGACCGAGCGCAGCTCGCCCAGCGCGGCCGAGGCGAGCTGCGCGCAGTCGACAAACTCCTCGAGGTTCGCGTTCTCCAAGGGCCAAACCACCTCGACCTCTGCGCGGATCGAGCGGTTCGGGATGAGCCAGGTCAGGCGGTAGTGCAGGCAGAACGGCTGCTCGACCTCCTCGCTCCCCGGGCTGAGCATCGCCGCGCGAATCCCCGTGTTGAAGGCGCCGTTCTGGTCGCCCACGACGCTCACCCGGCGGTCCGTGCCGCTCCCGTCATCGCCGATGACCCACGCCGGAGCCTCGGCGATCTCGCCCCCGACCGTCTGGCCGCCAGCGACGGCCGACGGCCCCGCCGGCAGCCCCGCGAGGTGAGGAAACACGCCGCCGTCGTCCAGCCCGCCGCCCGGCTCGTCCGTCCACGCGGAGAACTCGAGCCGTAGCTGCTCCAAGAAGTTCTCGGCGAGGTTGGTCGCCTCGATGATCCGCCGCGTGTTCGCCAGCCCCCGCAGCGTCGCGACCTGCATGCCGAAGAGGGCGACGAAGCCCAGGGTCGAGACGATGACGACGATGAGCACCTCGACCAGGGTAAAACCACCCGGCCGTGGGGCCGCCGACCTACAAGGTGCTCCCATCAGGTGCCCCCTTGGCCGGCCGCGCTGCGCACGTCCTCGCCGAACGTGAACCGCGCGGTCCCGCTGAAGGGGATGATGACGTTGTGCGGGATGGTCGCGGCCACCCCGCCCTCGTACTGAAGCAGCACGATGACCGCGTCGCCAGCCGCGTAGGCGGTCCCGTCGTCCGTGTCGGGCGCCACGGGCAGGTTCGTCGAGGCGTCCACCGTTCGCCCGTCGGGGGTGAAGCAGAGCACGACCGCGCTCGCCGGCACGACCCGCTCGACCCGGACCTGTACCGTCGTCGCCTCATCGGTCTCGGTCGGGATCAGGTCGTCGAGGTCGAAGGTCCGCAGCGCGGCGCCGGTGACGTCGATGGAGCCGCAGTCAGGGCCCGCGCCCTGAAAGAGGGCCACCGAGCCGGCGGCCGTCCCGTCGGTCGGCACGATCTGCATGCCGAAGGCCGAAAACGTCGTCGCGGCCCTGTTCCTGCCGAAGTCCGTCATCGCGATGACGCGCTGGGTCGCGTCGACCAGCGGCTGGTGCTGCGCCTTGGAGAGCACGCGCGGCAACCCCACGGTGACCAGGATACCGATCACCAAGACCACGACCATCAGCTCGATGAGCGTGAAGCCGCGTCGGATGTCTTTTGAGTCGAAGCTCACACCGTGCTCCGTGTGCAAGAATCATGCGAAGCCCGAGATCCAAGCCGGGTGCAGCGCCGAACCATGTGCTCGGCCCAAGCCAGCCCGGCCCCCTCAGCGCGATCCCGACCGCGCGCCCCCTGGGCCCCTGCGTGATGGCTCCGCAACATTTGCATAGCCCTCGAACGAATTTCCCGGCCGCCTCGACGCACGGTGGGGTCCCGCGACCCCGGCGGCCGTGGGTCTCAGTCTAGACGTCCTTACCGGGGATCGTCTCACCTTTCATGAGATCGTCGAGTGATTCGCGGCTCCGAACGACGTGGTATGTGTCACCGTCGACCAGGACCTCGGCGGCCCTCGGGCGGCTGTTGTACTGGCTCGACATGACGAATCCGTAAGCTCCGACGCTGCGCATGGCGAGCACCGATCCGCCGGTTACAGCCGGGAAGGGTCGGTCACGCGCGAAGAAGTCCCCGGTCTCGCAGATCGGCCCGACGATATCGGCCGGCCCGGCGAACGGCGCGTCCGGCCCGATAGGTTCGATGTGGTGGTGCGCGCCGTAAAGCGCTGGGCGGATCGCGTCGTTCATGGCGGCGTCGACCACCACGAAGCGCTTGCCCTCGTTGTGTTTGGTCAAGATCACCTTCATCAGCAGGACACCCGCGTTGCCCGCGATGACGCGACCCGGCTCCAGCACGATGCGCAGCGGCCGCGTGCCCAGCTCGGCCAGGAGGTGGCCGGCGTAGTCCGCCGGCGACGGCGGCACCTCCTGGTCGTAGCGGATACCCAGCCCGCCGCCGAGGTCGAGGTGCTCGATGGCGATGCCGTCCGCCGCCAGGGCGTCGACCAGCGCCAGGATGCGCCGCATCGC
This sequence comes from uncultured Myxococcales bacterium, assembly GCA_964577445.1. Classification (GTDB taxonomy): domain Bacteria; phylum Myxococcota_A; class UBA9042; order PHBI01; family JACKFB01; genus JACKFB01. Next base: position 736 of record CAZNZH010000377.1, on the reverse strand, counting down.
CTCCACGATGGGGGCCATGTCCTGAAGCTGGCTGCCGATGTGGCAGTCGACGCCGACCACCCGCAAGCCGGCGAGCGAGGCGGCGAGCCGGTACGCATCGCGGGCCTGGGCCATCGCGATGCCGAACTTGTTCGTCCGAAGCCCGGTGGAGATGTAGGGGTGGGTCCCTGCGTCGACGTCTGGGTTGATCCGCAACGACACCGGTGCGTCGCAGCCTATTTGGCGGGCTATCCTGTCGATTATCCTTAGTTCTTCGATACTTTCGACATTGATGCAGTGCACACCAGCCTCGAGGGCCCGCGCGATCTCGTCGTCGCGTTTGCCGACGCCCGAGAAGACGACTCGGGCCGGATCGCCGCCGGCGCGGAGCACACGCTCCAGCTCGCCCACGCTGACGATGTCGAACCCGCTGCCCAGGCGGGCCAGGACGCTCAGGACGCCCAGATTGCTGTTGGCCTTCACGGCGAAGCAGATCAGGTGTTCGACGCCCGCCCACGCCTCATCGAAGACCCGGTAGTGCCGCGTCAGGGTGGCGCGGCTGTAGACGTAGGTCGGGGTCCCCACCTCGTGCGCGATGCGGGCGAGCGGGACGTCCTCGCACCAGAGCTCGCCGTCCCGGCGCTGGAAGTGGTCCATGGGCTCAGGCTCGGGGTGGCGGCAGCGGCGCCCCGGAGTGCAGGGCGAGCTCGAGCGCCGACGGCCCGCCGGCTCCAAGCCGCGCGCGCAGGCGCTCGAG
>CAZNZH010000376.1:0-5979 GCA_964577445.1 uncultured Myxococcales bacterium | reverse complement strand
GTCACCCGAACCATCCGCTCCTACAGCGACGACGACCCCTCCGACCTCATCCCCTGACCCCACCCCGTGACGCACCGCGCCCCGCACACAGCTCGATCACATTTCCCTCAAACTACGCGCGCGGGCTCACGGAGAGTGGATGGTCCAGGCGTTCCTGGTCGAGGACGCCCCCGAGCAGTGGCACATACGGTCGCTCGCGCTCGACGCACCCGAGAACCGCCACCCGGAGTATCTGCTCACGGAGTGCGGGTACGCCGAATGGCGCTATCGCGGCTGGCCCGGGCCGGATCGACGCACGCCACCGCTCGACTGACCGCTCGTCCATGGCGTGCCCGAAGCCTGGCCGTCGCTGCTGGCGGCTGCGATGCCTCGCCGGCTACTTCAAGCAAGCTCCGCCGAGCGAGACGCGCAGCTCTTTCCAGCCGAGCTGGGCGAGGTACACACCGGCCGCGCCTGTCAGGCCGAAGGCGCGCTTGCCCGACAGGCCGAGCTGAGCCTTCGCGACGGTGGAGGGTGAGCTCACCTCGGCGGTCGTGTGGATGGCGAGCGTCACCTCACCCTTCTTCACGCTGACCTCGACGCGGCGGTCGCCCTTCTCGCGGGGGAGCTTCTCGCGCGCGGAGGGCTCGTCGAGGTAGGGGACGCCCTCGATGCCCTTCCAGAGCTCGACGAAGCAATGCGCCTCGTCCATGGGGTAGTGGATGCCGGCCGCGACGATGGGCTTCGTCGGCACGCCGAGCGAGGGGCCGCCGGCCCCGGGCTCGGTGGGCACCTCGCCGTCGACGAAGGCGAACGCCACGCCGTCTGCGAACTTGGCGACCTCCGGGCCCTGCCTCAGCACGGCGGTGAGCTCGAGATCGCTCACGTCGATGGGCTCGGGGAGCCACGCGCCGCTCGACTGGGCCTGGGCGCTGAGGAGCTGGAGCTCGCCGCCCACGACCTTCGCGTCACCGACGAGCTTCAGCCCGGCCCAGCCGAGCGGCTCGCACTTCGCTGCGGCTGGCGCGATGGGTGCACGCTGCTCGCTGGCGGCGTCGGCCTGCTTCTTGGGCGGACGCTCCCCGCTGCCCCCCTCGGCGTCGGCCTTCTTCTCGAAGAGACCGCAGCCGGTGCAGAGGAGCGCGACCACTGCGAGTCTCTGCGAGCACCGGAGGAGCATGGGCCTTGCCGCTTAGGACACACGCCTGGTGCTCGTCAAGCCGGGTCGTCGAGGGCGAGGCAGACCGACGCTTGCGCTGGACGTGCACGAGCGGCATGCGCGCCGCGGCCGTTGGCGCGCGGGAGCTGCCGGGCGGCGCGCCGACTCCGCTCGCCTCGCTCCGCGCGCCCGCGCCCTGACCGCTGCAGCACGGAGCCGCCGCCCCTCCCGAACCCGGAGCGACGACGGCGACCGGATCGCCGGGGTGGTGACACGACGCGGAATCGTCGGAGGCGGCGCGTGGTCACGGCGGGAACGGCATCAGCCCGTCCGCCACCGCAGGGTACACGGAGCCGTCCCAGTCGTAGGGTGGGTTCATCCCGTAGTCGCCCGTGTCTCGGAAGGCGGTGACGCGCAGCGGCGGCGTCGCGCTCGTGAGCTCGGACGCGGGAACCAGCAGGCCCATGGCGTTGCCGGAGACGAACCCATGGGCGCGCGTGGCGACCGGCGTCGTCGCGCCGCCGGCGGCGCTGGTAGCGGAGAGCGACCAGACGCCCGCGGTGGTGCGGTTCGCCGCGAACCAGAGGTCCGTGCCGCTGAAGAAGTCGTTCGGGTACTGCGGCAGAGGCACGTAGTTGTCCGTCGCGACGCCGTTCGCGTCGAAGACGAACCCGTACTGGTAGCGGTTTCCCGAGTCGTTCAGCGGCATCGGCGCGCCAAGCGTCGCGATGACGGCGATGGTGTCGCCGGCGACGAGCGGGTTGCTCCCGGGCGGGCAGATGGTGAAGTCCCCGGGACCCGGTCCCGGACCACAGGTCAACGCATCGATCACGGCTTGCGCGAGCGTGAGCCGCATGGCAAAGAGGCCGGTCACGGTGGTGTGGTCTCCGGCCACCGCCTTCGCGGGCACCAAGCTCGAGGAGTGGAGGATCTGCTGGAGCTTGAGCGTCAGGTAGCCGTTCTGCAGGACGGCGAGCGCGATGCCGAAGCGCTGCGCCAACGCCTGGGCGGACGGCGGGACCGTGGTGGACGAGCCTGCGCACTGGCAGGTCGCGTCGCACGGGCCCGCTCCGCCGCAGGCGTCCACCGCCGCCGCGGGGTCACAGCGCTCATTGCTCTGCACTTTCCCATCGCCGCAGCAGTTCATCGTCACGCTCGGCAGGCACCCGAGGCACGTCGCGCCCGCCGCCCAGGCGCTCGCGTCGGCTTGGGCGGCGTCGAACGCACACGGGCTCCCCGGCTCCCCGCGGCTCGCCAGGCATGCGTCGTAGGCGGCGACGGCATTCTTCACCGCCTGAACGAAGGCATCTCTTGCAGCCTGACGCGCCTCGTCCGCGGACGCGAGCGCGGACACCTGGGCCGGCGAGAGGCTCACCTCGGCGAGGAGGTCGCACGCGGCCGCGAAGTCCCCGCCCGCGGCGCGCTCGCTCTCGCTCGCCTGGCGGAGCTTCCCTTCGAGGCCGGCGAGCGCGTCCGCGCTGCCCTTTGCGCGGACGTGCTCGGTGAGCGCCCGCGCGGCCCCTGCCACCGCGAGTCGAGCGCCGTCGAGGCGCGCGCGCTCGGCCCCGCCCGTGCATTGGCTCGGGATGCCCTCGCTCCCCGCGCCCGTGTACGCTTGCTCGAGCTGAGCGGCCGCCGCGGCGTCGTCCTTCGCGAGCTGCTCCGCCGCGGCGCCGAGGGCCGTCTCCAGGTCGAAGCTGCAGGGGTCCACCGTCGACACCGTGACGCCGCAACCGTCGGTCTGGAGCTTGTCGAGGAAGCGCTTGCGGAGGTCGGTCAGGGTGGACTTCGCGACCTCGAGCACCGCGATCGCGTGGCGCAGGTTGCCGACGCGGAGCACCGCGCCGTGGTAGAGGGCGGCGTACTGCCCGGAGCGGATCAGCGCCTCCTCCGCCTTCAACTTCTGGTACTCGAGGAAGTAGACCGGGATCATCTTGACGACGCTCTTCAGCACCGACTCGAGGGTGTCTCCATTGCGCTGCGGGACGCGCTTCTTCACGCTCTCGACGAACTCCTTGGTGAACTCCTTCAACCCGAGCCCTTCCGAATGGCTCGACACCATGTCGCGGAGCACGCTGGTCACGGTCCCCACGGCGAGCCCGCCGCCGACGTTCTCCACGGTCGCTGCCGTCATCGACTGCGGCGCGGGGATGATGTGGTCGGACGCGAGCTCACCGAGCAGGTTGTCGATCGCGCCCTTCAGCGCCTCATTCGGCCCCTTGGTGGTAAAGTCGTAGCCGGTCTCCGCGATGAGGAGCAGGGTCTTCACGACTTCCATGGAGACGACGTCCTCGGCGAGCAGGAGCTGACGGCCGGCGGCCTCGTTGCCGGCGGCGACGTTCAGCCGAGCCAGCCGAGCGAGCTCGATCTCCGCGGCGGCCAGGTTCGCGCGGGCGATGCCGAGGGTGGAGTCGACGCCGCTTGCCGCCCGCAGGAGGTAGCGCACGAGCGCGTCGCGGTCAGCCTGGGCGAGCGAGCAGGGACAGCCCGCGATGAGCTCTTCATAGAGCGCCTTGGCGGCCGCCAGGTTCTCGGTCAGCTCGCGCGCAGACGCCTGGTCCGCCGCGACCAGGGCCCCCCCGAGCGGCGTGCTCACCTCGGAGGTCGCGGTGGACTTGCGCGCGAGCGCCTTCTGCGTCGGGTCGAGGGGAGCGACGGCGCCAGGGAGCACGAGGGCGGAGAGGGCCGGCAGCGCGGGGCCGCTGAGCTGGAAGCGTGCCACGTCCCCTCCGGGCAGGGTCGCGTCCCAGGGGAGCGACATCGACAGCAGCCGTCGGTCGGTCGGCGTGGTCGAGACGATGAAGAGCTGGCGCCCCGCCGCCTTCGAGGGATCGATCGGCGAGAGGTCGGCCGGGATCGAGTCGACCGGCTCGAGGTAGAGGTTCTCCGGCAGGATCTTGGCCAGGTGGGGCGTGTTCGGGTGGCCGACGTTGCGTGCGAGGGGGCGGCCGTCGGCGCGGCAGACGGCGAAGCGCGGCGGCGCGGCGGCGTACGCCGCGTGCGCGGCGGCCGCGGGCATCAGGGAGGCGAAGAAGCTCTCGGCCTCGCCCGGCTCTCCGACATCGCAGAAATCGGAGAGGTCGACGCGGGCGTCCTGGTTCACGTCGAACAGCCCGAAGCTCACCTCGCTCGTGTAGAGGGCGAGCGACGTGAGCAAGGCGACGTCCACCTCGTCCGACGCGCCGCTCTGGTCGAGATCCACCGCGGGCGGCGTGCCGCCGCGGAGCTTCGCGCGCGCGACGGCCCCGGCGAGGGAGCGCGCGTCGGAGAACGACACCAAGCCGTCCCCGTCCAAGTCGAGCGGCGTGAGGTCGCCCTCGAGCGCTTCGGAGAGTCGCTCGAGATCGCGCGCATCGGCGACGCCGTCGTGATTCCAGTCGAAGGCGCCCGGCGACAGGTCCGGCGTGAAATCTCCGGCGGCGTTGGCTCGCAGCGCGCTGGCGGTACGAGCGATGGCGCTCGCCGAGCGCGGCCGCGCCTCTCCGGCGACGATGGAGAACGCATAGGCGTCCTGGGCGTCCACGACGCCGTCGGGCACCAGATCGCAGTGGAGGCCGTCCAGATCCGCGTGGGCGGCGACGCACCCCGCGAGCGCGGTCGCGTCCGCGGCGTCGAGGTCACGGTCACCGTCCACGTCGAAGCGCTCGAGGAGCGCATCGAGGGTCACTTCGTTCCAAGTGAGCTCGGCGAGCGAGGCGACGGCCGCGTCGGCGGGCGGCGCCACGAAGGCGGAGCCCGGCGGGCGCGCTGTCGGCTCCCCGGAGTCGCCTCCGCAGCCCGCCGCGGCGAGGAGCCACGCGGCCAGCGCCACCGCGGCGCGCCGGGTGACGTCAGTAGCTCGCATAGTGGATGGAGTAATCGTAGGTGTCGTAGTAGCTGATGTGCGGGTGGCCGGCGGCGTCGATGGCGATGCTCGGCACGTTGCCGCCGTTCGCCACGACGTGAGAGACCCACGCGCTCCCTTCCGGGCGCCCGAGGTAGAGGGGTCTTCCGCCGCCGGCGTAGCCGACGACGTAGGGCGTCGCGGCCGCGTCGACCGCGATCTGCGCGTTGTTGAGCGCGAACCCTACCGACGCCGGTGTGCCCCACGTCGCGCCCGTGCGCTTCACGTAGAGTCGCGACGCCGCAACCACGTAGACCAGGTGAAGGTCGCCTTGGGAGTCGATCGCCAGGTCGGTCTGGTCGAAAGCGCTGCCCGACGCCGGGTCGAACGTGCTCACGGTGAAGCTCCCGCTGGTCCCCGACGCGAACACGCTCCCATCGGGGTTTCCCGCGGCGGTGAACACGACGCCGCCGGCGCCGATCACGATCGAGGGACCAGAACCGGTGCTGCCAGGGATCGCCTCGGCGTCGAAGCTGGTGCCATTCCAGTGCGCGTAGCCGTGCTGGGGCCCGGAGAGGTTCTGGAACACCGCGTGCGGCGCGCCGGTCGCGTCGAGCGCGAGGTCCAGCCGCGTGTTCACCTCCACCGCTGGGGCGACGTCCATCGTCGTCCAAGAGCCGCCCTGTTTCTTCGCGTAGCGGAGCTTCTTGGTCGTTGCGTTCCGGTAGAGCACGTGCGGGACGTCGCCGGGCCCGAACGCCAGCCGGGCCGCCCCGCCGGGCTCGAAGCCCTCCTCGATGGGCTCGGACGTCCAAGACGCGCCCTGCTTCGTCGCGTAGTACATGCCGTCCGATGTGCCGGCGTGGACGATGTGCGGCGCCGACGCGGAGTCGAGCGCGATCGCGTTCGCGGTCGCGAACATCCTCATGGAGCGAACTATTTCGTTCACCTTCGGAGTGGTGACGTCCACGAGCGTGCCGCCGGCGCCCGCCGCCCCGACGCTCCCCGCGGCCCCCGC
>CAZNZH010000375.1:0-5980 GCA_964577445.1 uncultured Myxococcales bacterium | reverse complement strand
ATACCCCAGGCTCAGGCCGTTGTCCCGCGCAATGACACTGGCTTCATTCAGGGTGGCCGCCACCCGCCGAATACCCTCCAGCGCTTGAAAGTTCTCCCTCGGCTGCCAGGCGCACACCAGCCGCGTGCAGTCCAGCGCTCGCATCGTCGCCAGCGCGCTCCGCCACGATTTTGGCGTCGCCGCACCGCGCATCGCGATCGCGGCGCTCAACCCCCACGCAGGCGACGGCGGGCTCTTCGGCGACGAGGAGGCGCGCGTCCTCGCGCCCGCTGTGGAGCAGCTTCGCGATGAAGGCCTGGACGTCTCGGGCCCGGTCTCGCCCGACACGGTCTACTACCAAGCGCTCGCCGGGCGCTTCGACGCCGTGGTGGCGCCCTACCACGACCAGGCGCTGATCCCCTTCAAGCTGATTCACTTCTCCGACGGCGTGAACGTGACCTTGGGCCTTCCGCGACCGCGCACCAGCCCCGACCACGGCCCCGCCTACGACATCGCCGGGCGCGGGCTCGCGGACCCCACTAGCATGATCCGGGCCATCGCGATGACGGTAGAGATGGCGGAGCGGCGCGCCATCGCACCCGGGTAACTGTCTGAAATCTAAAGCACAACTCACAGGGTCTCCCATGGTTGACACCGCGTGAAGCCCCATGCTAGTCGCCCCAGAGTCTTTTCGTGACCGGCCTCCGGCGCGGTTCCCCTTGAGCCCGCCCCCATTCAGTCCGCACCAAATTCAGTCCGCACCAATTCAGCGCTTCCTGCTATAGGTGCCGGCGTCGCAGCGAGCGAGGACACGGGCCTCGACCCCCCAGTCCCCCCCAGAGAGCCACCAGCACCTGATGTATCTCGACAAGCCCATGCCGCTGCGCCGACAGCACCGCCGACAGCGGCGCGGCCCCAGTCCATCTCGGGGCAGCAGCTTCATCGTGGTGCTGGGTCTGGTAGCCGTCAATTATCTGTTCTTCTTCTCGGGCGACGAGGTGGCGCCGCTCACCCTGCAGGAGCGGCTGCAGGCGCCGGTCACCGTCAACCCTGGCGAGGCGCCGGCCGGTGCCGACGGGTTCGGGGCGCCCACCAGCCCGCAGCAGCCCGCGGGGCTTCCGGGCACGCCGCAGCAGCCCACGCCGGCTGGACAGCCGGCCCCGGCCCCGCGCGAGCTGGACGATTTCGGCCAGCCGGTCGGGCGCAAGGTGGCGGGCAGCTTGAAGCGCGGCCAGACCCTGCTGCGCGCGCTCCGCGCCGAGGGCGTCGACAATCGCAGCGCCGTCCCGCTGACCCAGGCGATGGAGAAGGTCTTCGACTTTCGCACGGCACAGGTCGGCGACGCGTTCGACGTCTGGCTCGACGGCGAGGGCCAGGTGCGCCACTTCCGCTACACCCAGTCGGCGTTGGACCGCTATGAGGTCGAGCTCGCCGACACCGGCGCTTACGTCGCGCGGAAGGTGGCCGTGCCGACGGAGGTCGCCATCGCCCACGTCGGCTGCGCCATCAAGTCCAGCCTCTACGGCTCCATCGCGCGCTGCGGTGAGGGCTCGCAGCTCGGCGGCCTCATCATCGACCTCTTCGCCTGGGACATCGACTTCTTTCAGGATGTACGCCCCGACGACACCTTCCGCGTCATCGTCGAGAAGATCTCGGTCGAGGGTAAGTTCCTCGCCTACGGCAAGATCTTAGCCGCCGAGTACGACGGGAAGTTCGGGCGGCACCGGATCGTGTACTACACCGACGCCGAGGGCGCGTCGGGCTACTACACGGCGGACGGCCGGGCGGTTCGCAAGGAGTTCCTGAAGTCGCCGCTGAAGTACACCCGCGTCTCGGCCGACACGGAGACCGGGATGCACGCGCAGTTGACCAAGGCCTCGCCGGTCGTCTACACGGCGGCGGCGGGCACCCAGGTCTGGGCTGTGGCCAGCGGCACGGTGGTCTTTGCCGGCGAGAGCGGCTCGCTCGGGACGGCGGTCACCATCAAGCACGACAACGGCTACACCAGCACCTACGGGCATCTCGGTCGGCTCGGCAGCGGCATCAAGGTCGGCGCGCTGGTCAATCAGAAGAGCATCATCGGCCACGTCGGGCAGAGCGGGAAGACCAGCCAGCCCAAGCTGCTGTTCAGCTTGCGGCAGAATGGCAGGCTGGTGAACCCGCTGAAGCTGAAGTTCGCGGAGGCGGACCCGGTGCCGGCCGAGCGTCACGAGCACTTCGAGCACGAGGTGCGGACGTTGCTTCGAGACCTCGAGGCGACGCCGGTGATCGGGACCCACGAGCGCCGAAGCTGACCAGCGGTCACGGCGAGTTCGGCCGCGGGTCAGCGGGATCTTGAGTCGGGGCGGCTGTTGATGGATGCCGAGCAATCACCGCGGCCTCGTTCCGCCAGCCGCCTGCACCGACTGGCCGATGCGCGCTGGTTTCGGCTGGGCGTGACGGGGCTGGTGGGGAGCGCGCTCTTCGTCATCGGCGTGATGTACCTCGACTTGGACCGCGAGCCGGACGTCACGTCGTACCTGGTCGTCGGGGGCGAGCAGGCGCGCTCGGGCCAGCCCGTGGCCGTGCGCGTGTCGGGGCATCTGACCGACGCGCGACGGTCGAGGCCGGTGCGGGTCACCCACGTGCGGCTTGACGACAAGCCGGTGGCGGCGGCCGTGGTCGGAGAGGATCCGGCCATCATCTCGGTGCCTGTCCCCGAAAACGCAGGCGACAGCGTCGAGATCTCGATGACGGCGACGTCTGAGCGAGGCGAGACCGAGCTGCGCTTTCGGCTGCCGGTGGTCCACGGCCGCGCCAGCTCAGGGCTGCCAGAGCTGGCGAAGACCTCGCTCCCCAAGGTCACGACCGCCCACCGCGTGACCCTCCTCCCCGAAGCCGGCGAGCTGGCCGCCAACATGGATAACCGGGTCTTCGTGCGGGTCCTGTCGCGCGACGGCGAGCCGGTCTCTCAAGCCCGCGTCATCATCACGCACGCGTCGCTGCCCAAGGGTGAAGTGGCGCTCGTGACCGACGGGAGCGGGCTGGCGGCCTTCACCCTGGCCGGCAATCAGCCCAGCTTCCGCCTCGGCATCTCGGTGCGTTCCGGCGAGGATCTCACCGAGACCGACGCGCTCTTTCGCCCCTACGGCCGCCGAATGCGCCTGGACACCGAGCCCATCGTGGCCGCGCCTGGCACCGCGGTCGTCGCGACGCTGCGCACCTGGGAGTCCGGCGTGCGCGTGTTCTGCGACCTCGTGGTGGACGGCGCGTGGGTGCGGAGCGAGGCGGTCACGACCGACCGCGGCGAGGCGCGCCTGGAGCTGAAGGGGCTGCCCAAGGGGCTACACCGCTTGCAGTGCTATGAGCACCCCTTGGATCCGGGCGAGTCCTTCGCCACCGCGCCCATCGTCGTCGCCGACGGCCCGCCGCTGGACGCGCTCCTGGCCGAGGTCCGCGGCCGGGCGCTGGTCCGCGACAAGGTGGCCACGGCCCCACCGGGCACCGACCCCACGCTCGCCGCCGCCTACTGGCAGGCCATCTTGCGCGAGACGCCGCAACCCCCGCGAGTGCTCGTCAGCACGCGCGAGCATGATCTCGAGGCCCGCGCCGCGGCCCATGACCGCCGAAAAGCCCGGCTCCTGTTGGGTTTCGCCGGCGTGATGCTCATCGTGTTCCTGTGGGTCGCCGAACACATCGTCCGCCACACGCTGCTGAGCCGCGACCGGATGCGCGCCTTCGCCATCGAGAGTGAGATGGACGGGGAAGCTGCGGATATGGATGGCTTGATGCCCGCGGCGCTGTCCGGCCGCAGCGCGCTGATTCGGGCGCGCGGTGTCCTGCTGGCCGTGGTCGTCGCCGGCGCGATCCTGGCCAATGTCATCGGCCTGCTCGCGCTCTTCGCGATGATCCGCTAGCCGCCCCGGCTGAGCCCTCACCCGTTGGCGGACCTCGACCCTTGGCCGCGGGTGAGCCGCCAATCCGGCCCATCGACGCGCAGCACGTCGCAGGTCTCCGCCAGCCGGCTCCACGCCCTCGCACCCACGCGCTCCTCGAGGCTGACGCCCGTCGGCTGCTTGGCCCGCGCGCCGCGACCCGCCGGCGCCATGGTCTCGAGCCACTGCGCTGGCGGATGGTTCGACGTCGCCAAGATGCTGCGCCCGGCGTTGTACCGGCGGCTGATGAGCTCGTCGACGATGTTCAGCTCCCACGCCGTGCCGTGGCCCTTGCCCAGCTCGTCGATGGCGAGCACCGGCACCTCGACCAGCGGCCTCAGGATGTCCTCCTGGCTCTCGCCGCCATTGGCGTCAAAAGTCGCGCGAATCCGCGAGGTTAGATGAAAGAAGTCCACGAAACGACAGCGAACCCCGCGCTCCAAACACAGGTAGCTCAGCACAGCGCTCACCAGATGGGTCTTGCCCGTGCCCGACGGCCCCCACAGCAGCAAACCCCGGCTCTCCGCGGGCGAGAAGCGCTCCTGATAGCGCGCCAGCCGCGTCTTGACCTCGCCCTGGCTGCCGCCGCCGGGGTTATAGTCACCGACCGACTTGCGCCCGTAGCCCGCCGGAATCCCGGCCTCCGTGTAGTAGCGGACGCGCAAAAATCCGTCCTGGCAGGCGCAGGGCTGCGCCAGCTCGTAGCCGTCACGCCGGATGAGCACGAAGCGCTCACCGCGGCACTGGTCGCACGCGCTGCGGCACGCGCACACCTCGGCCCGCGCGTAGTCCCCACCCAGCACATGGACGTAGCCCAGCCCGTGGCACAGCTCACAACTCGGGGAACTCGGGGTCACACAGCACCTCCACAAGGTCGGGTAGCGCCCAACGCTGACGCACCATACGCGCGCGCTCACGTCGCCGCTGCTCGGTCTGCGCCGACTCACTCATCGGCCCGCCTGGCGCAGAGACCAGAGCCTCAGCCTCCGCGTCGATCGCCGCACGCGCGCCGTCGTCCAGAGCCGTCCAAGCGCCCTCGACCATCTGCCGGTCGACCTCCGTGGTCAAGCTCCAGATCTCGGCGTCCGCCGGCGCTCGCGACAGCGCCCGCCACGCCGCGCGCAACACCTCCCGCGCGCCCTCCCCTTCAGCGCTCTTGCCCGCCAGCTCCACCGCCGCCAGCACACGCGCCCGCAAGTCCACGCCCGCCGGAGCCGAGCTCTGCGCCGGCGCCGGCCCACCCGCGTCCGGCGGCGCCTCCCACGCCAGGGTCCGCTCGCGCCACAGCGCCGCCGCCTCCTCGATCTGCGCCTCGAAATACGCCAGCGACGACGGCAGCGGCACCCCGGGCGGCCGACGCCCGCGAAACCGCGTCACCGCCTCGTCCAGCGCCGCGACCACCACCCGCGCCGGCACCCCCCGAGCGCGCCAGCCATCCACCAGCCCCACGTCGCGGGGCGACAACATGAAGCCGCGCCCGCGCAGCGCCAGAAACGCCGCCTCGACCGCCTTCAGATAGCTCGCGCGTTCAACATCCACGGTGCACTCATCGCGACGCCCATCAGATATCGAGGTTCGACACGTTCAGCGCGTTCGTCTCGATAAACTGGCGGCGCGGCTCGACCTCGTCACCCATGAGCACGCTGAACATCTGGTCGGCGGCGAAGGTGTCGTCGACGCGAACCTGCAGCAGCGTCCGCGCGTCCGGGTCCATGGTGGTCTCCCAGAGCTGCTCCGGGTTCATCTCGCCCAGACCTTTGTATCGCTGAACCGACAGGCCGCGACCGCCCTCGGTCTGAATGTGCTCCAGCAGCCCATCGAAGCTCTCGACCAGCACCTCGTCGCCCTCCGCGCCCTTACGCAGACGCAGCGGCATCGTCACCAGCGAGCTCAGCCGGTCCCGCAGCTCGACCAGCTCAGTCCAGTCCTGCGAGCGCAAGAACGCCTCGTCGATGAGCGTCAGCCGCGGCACGCCGTTGACGTAGCTGCTGAACGACAGGTGCACCTTCTGGTCTTCGCCGACGCTGGTATCGTAAACCAGCGGCAGGATGTTCGGGTGGTTGCGCGCGAGCCACGCCTCCATCTCG